>JAURJO010000183.1 GCA_030832235.1 Verrucomicrobiota bacterium | reverse complement strand
GGCCGCGCCGCGGTAGATGGCGCGGCTGGCGAGGTTGGGAACGGGCCGGGCCTGCTCGCCGGCGAATCGTTCGCGGGCGCGTTCGGGCGGATCGAAAGGCCCGTGGGTGGCCTTGTAGCCGAGCATCACCGCGAATGGACGGTCGCGATGTTCGCGCATGAAGCCGATCGCGTAGTCGGTCGTGACGTCATCGACCCAGCCCTTCGACGGCGTGGCGACGCCGTTCACCTCGATCGGGCAGTCCACGTAGCGGCCCTGGCCGATGAAGCTCGCCGAGTAATCAAAGCCCGGCCGCTTTCCGGTCTGGTTACCCATGTGCCACTTGCCGATGTAGGCGGTCGTGTAGCCCGCGGCGCGCAGCAACGTGGAGTGCGTGACGCTGTCGGCGGGGAACGGCGTGCGGTTGTTGGCGACGCCGTTGAGATGGTTATAGCGGCCGGTGAGAAAAACGGCGCGGCTCGGCGCGCAGAGCGAAAGGGTCACGAACGCGTTGCGGAAGCGTACCCCCTCGGCGGCGAGCCGGTCCATGTGCGGCGTGCGCAACCAAGGGAATCGCGCGCGGTCGCCCTGCTCGCGCTGGACCACGCTCATCGCGTCCCAGCGCTGGTCGTCGGTGAAGACGAGGAGCAGGTTGGGCCGGCGAGGGGTGGCCGCGAAGGCGGACGCGGCGAGCACGAAGGCGGCCGCGAGGGCGGGCAGGGTCGAGGTCTTCATCGGGGAAAGCAGCGCGTCCTCCGGGGCCCCGGACGCCGGAGGGCGGGAGGCGTCAGCTCACGCCGGCCTTGGCCATGACGGCCTTCAGCGCGGCGAGATCCTTGCGCATCAGTTCGGGGAACTTGGCGCGCTTTTCTGCCTCGCTGATGGGCGAGCGCTCGAACGGCGGGTACTCGAAGTGGACGGAGGCGGGGCCGTTGAGGCCGAGCTCACGCACGAGCTTGAAGTAGGCCTCGTAGGGCACGACGCCCTCGCCGATCGGCACGTTGTCGATGGCGGCCTTGCCCGGGGCCTGTTCCCAGCGGAAATCCTTCAGGTCGGTGCACTTGATCCACGGGGCGAGGAGGCGGAGCGAGAGCGGCCAGGATTGACCGGCTTCGGCGACGGCGTGGCGGATGTCGAACTGCACGCCGAGCCAGCGCGGGTCGATGTCGCGCAGCAGCTCGTAAAGGTCCCACATCGGGCCGCCGACGCGCGGGCCGGCGTGGTTCTGGATGGCGCCGTGGATGCCGACGCTCTGGTTGAGCGCGGCGAGGTCGCGGAGCTGGGGCTTGAGGGCGTCGAGCGTGCCCTTCACGCCGAGCTGCAGGTCGTAATTGAAGAAACCGAGGCGGTAGTACTTCACGCCGAGCTTGGCGGCGGTGCGCACGATCTTCTCGGCGTGAGGTGTCTTCAGGCCGTTGATCTCGGTGGTGATCATCTCGACCTTGAGGCCGGCGGCGCGCGCGGCGTCGATGGCCTTGGGCAGATCCTCCTCGACGCGTTCGGGCAGCACGTGGCCCTGCGGCACGCGCACCGTGTAGTCGATGCCGCCATAGCCAGCCGCTTTCACGAGCGCAGCGGTGTCGGCCCAAGACATCCAGTGCAACGGCTTCGAGAAGACGTGGAGCAAAGTCGGTCCGCCCTTCCACGGCGGAAGCGCGGCGCCTTCGGCGGCCTTCTTCTTCGGCTGCGCGGCGGCGGCCTCGCGGGCGAGGGGCAGGGCGGCTCCGGCGAGGGCGAGCCGGGACAGAAAGTGGCGGCGGGAAGGGGTGGGAGAGAAGGCGGCGCGGGGGTTCATGACGGTGCGCGAAGCTGCACAGCCTCCGGCCGAAAAGCAACGGCGCCGCCGGCTGCGTCCGGGCGGCGCCGTGAATTTGAGGAAAGGATCGCGGCCGACCGCCGGATCAGAACGAGCCCTTGATGCCGGCCGTCCAGAGCGAGCCGCCATAGTCGTCGCGCTGGCGGAAACGGGCGTACTTCGGCGTGCTGGGGCCGTAGATCTTGGTGTCCTCGGTGGCGCCGCCGATATTGCGCATCGAGAAGAACAGTCCGAGACGGCGGCTGAGATAATACTCTCCGCTAACGTCCACATACAGTCGCTTCGGCCGGTAGTTGTAGGTGCCGGGCTCGATGCTGGCGCCGGTGACGGCGGCGCGGCGCTGGATGCCGCGGTAGTTCTCGTTGATGCGGATATTGAATTTCGGCCGCGTGAGACTGAGGCCCCAGTTCGCGGTGAACGGGTTCATGTCCTGAAAGTTGTCCGTGCCGCGGGCGCGCTGGGAACTGATGTTGGCGAAGAACTGCACGCCGCGGGCCCAGTTGGGCAGGAACGTGAGGGCCTGCTTGTAGTCGATCTCGAAGCCCTTCATCCGGATCACGTCCGGCGCGTTGAACTGGGTGACCACCAGGTACTGTCCGTAGGACTCCTCATCGAGACCGTAGGCCTCGAGGAACTCGGGTGAGACGCGGCTCGTGACGTTCTGGAAGAAGTTCTGGTAGTCGCGGATAAAGCCGGCGACCGAGAACTGGCCCACGTTGCCGAAGTAGTACTCGAACCGCACCATGTACGTCTCGGCCTGCCAGGCCTTGATCGAGACGTTGTTCACGGTGATGCGGTCGTTGGGGTTGAACACCTCGATGTTGGGCAACGTGAGCCCGCCGGCGTACTGGTTGAAGTCGGGGCGGCCGACGGTCTGGTAATACGCGGCGCGCCCGATCAGGGCATCGGTGAGGTTGTAGCTCGCGTTGATGCTCGGGAAGAGGCGCAGGTACTCCTTCTCGGCGCGGTAGCCGCGGTCGAGCAGCGTGAGCTGGGTGTAGGGCAGGCCGGCGTTCGTCGGCACGATGAGCGCGGGCTGCTTCTGGCCGGCGGCGTTGACGATGAAGTCGCCGTTCGCGTTGCGCTGGAAGATGACGTTGCCGGCGGCGTCGCGCTGGAAGGCCCGCGTGGGGTCGGTGAGCGGACCCTGCGCCTTGATGTTGGTCTGCTCCGCGCGCACGCCGCCCACGAGCTTCAGGCGCTGGTTGAAGAGCGCGACGTCGCCGCGGAGGAAGAGGCTGGAGATGATCTCCTGCGCCCGCTTGGAGGCGTTGGTCGCGGAGGTGTACTCGGTGTTGGCGTTGCGGGTCCAATAGCCGGGGTTCTGCAGGTAGTGGGCCCAGAGCTTGTTGTTATCGACGTGCTGCTGCTTCGGCATCCCGAAGTCGGGGATGCGTTCGGAGTATTGCGTGTCGAGGAACGGCAGCGGGCTGTCGTCGTTGACGAGGCCGGCCTGGGTGAAGGGCGTGGTGCTGGCGCGGCCGTCCGCGCCGACATAGGTGTAGGTCTCGGTGCCGACACCGCGGAGGTCGCGGATCTTCGACTTGATGTCGCCGCCCAGCTTGAGCGTCACGGGCACGTCCCGCACGAGGAAGTCCCGGCGCACGTTGTAGTAGGCCTGCCGCGTGGTGTCGTAGGTGCGTTGGCGGACGCTGTTGGCGGAGACGAGCGAGTAGTTCTCGAGACGCGTGGGGTCGACCGGACGGCCGTTGGGGTCGAGCACGGTGATGCGGCCGGGACGCAGGTAGAAGATGTCGTCGAACAGGATCTGCACGTTGTTCCGCTGGACGGTCATCCCGTTGAAGAAACCCTTGTCGATATCCTGGTAATGGATGCGGGAGTGGCCGTAACTCACGCCGGCGTCTGACTTCCACAGGGGGCCCTCGTGGAGCCAGCGGAGGGATGGCGAGACGGTGCGGCCTGGCCGGATGCGGCCGTTGTTGGCGATCGTGAACTGGCCGGCGTTGATGGCGCTTCCGGTCGTGGGGAACGTGCTCGCCGAGCCCCAGGTGTGGAACTGGCTCCAATTGAGCGGCTCGACGCGGTTGATGGTGAATGTCTGGGTGCGGGTCGCGAAGTGCTCGCGGAGCATGCCGTAGGAGAAGCCGAACGAGAGCCGGTCGTAGCGGAACGGCCGCCAGTCCACGGTGGTGGCGAACGAGTGGCGCGAGGTGTTCTTGCCGCTGTCGCGCCAGGAGAAGATGCCGAGGTACGGGTTGGTGGGCGTGGTGGCCGGCAATCCTGTGGTGGAGGTCGCGGTGGTGTTGGTGGCCACGTGGGCGCCGCGCCACTGCATCGCGGTGTTCGACTGCGGCGTGTACTGGAGCGAGTAGCCGCCCGAGACGGTGAAGCCGAAGTTTTTGGTCACGGGAACCACGGCTGACACATCGAAGCCGGGGTGGATCTTGTAGCTCATCTGGCCCCAGCCCGGGCCCGGGGTGCGGCGGAGAAACGCGCGCTCCGCGTCCTTCATGAGCCAGGACACGCTGTAGTTGTAGCTGGGCCGGTTGCGCTCGAACGCGCTGCGCGGCACGAAGTTCACCGAGCCCGCGAGCGCCGCGCCGGCGGTGTCGGGCGTGGGGGAGCGGTTGATCTCGATGCGCGAGACGTTGTTGATCGACACCTGGTCGAGCTCCACCGCCCGCCGCGTGCCGGCGCCGGCGGCGCTCGCCATGTCGAAGCCGCCCATCGAGATCGGCACGTTGTCGGCCGGCGCGCCGTTGATGGAGAAACGACGCGCGTCTCCGCCCGTGTAATCGCTGGTGATGCCCGGCAGGAACTTCATGAACTCGCCGATGCTGCCGTCGGCGATCGTGCCGAACTCGTCGGCCGAGACCACGTTCACGATGTTGCGCGCGAAACGCTGCTCGTTGATGGCGAGCGCCGCGCCGTCCATCTCCTTCGAGGAAGCCACGACGAATTCCCCGAGCTTCACGACGTCAGCCGCGGCTCCGGGGCGTCCGCGCCCATCGGCGCCGAAGGTGAAATCGCGCTGGGCGGTCTGGCCCGCCGCGACCGCAACGTCTGCGGTTTGCGCGGGCAGACCGGTGAAGAACACCCTCACCCGCGCGGTGCCGGCGGGCACGTTGGCGAGGCGGTACTGCCCGGTGGCGTCGGTGAGCGTTTCCAGCCGCGTGCCCTCGACCGAGACGCGGGCCTTCTCGAGATACTCGCCGCGCACGCTGTCGAAGACGCGGCCCTCGATCGTGCCGGCGGCGGAGGTTTGGGCTGCGGCGCGACCGGCCAGCAGGAGGCCGGAGGCGAGCAGCAGCAGGCGGACAAGGCGGAGCAGGGGCAGGCAGGGTTTCATGAAGTTGGACGGAAACCTGAGCACAGTCCGGAGTCAGCTGGCCTGTAGTGCCGGTTTCCGGATGGAGGAAATCCCACTCTGGCGCGCTCCCTCAAGCGCGAACCGGTGGCAATGGCGCCATCTGCTCAGCCCTTGCCGCCGCGAAGGATGACGAGGTGGTCGACGCCCTTCGACTCGAACTCTCGCCAGTAGGTGTCCTCGAACTCTTGCAGGCGCTCCTCTTCCTCGTCGGTGAATTCCCGGGTGAGCTTCGTCGAACCGAGCTCAGCGAGGAGGTCGCGTTCGGCGAGGCGGGCGACGAGTTCGCCCCAGAAGGCATCCTCGACGAACCGGTCTATTTTATCGGTGACCGGCCCGGTGGTGAGTTTTTCCGTGGGGAAGTACTGTCCGTTCACATCCATCTCCACGAGGTCGGCGCAGCCCTGCGACTCGGCGAGGCCGAACACCTTCTGCGCCACGTCGGCGTAGCGTTCGGGCATGGTGGCGGGGTCGTCGTGACGCGCCCCGGCCATCCACAGGCCCATGTGCGCGAGCTCGAGCAGCCGGGCATATTCCTTGGTGGTGAACGAGACCTTCATGCGGGGAACGGTCGTGGTTCCGAGGAGGCGCGCAAGGGCGGAGTGCTTCGGCGCGGTTGAATCGGGTTTCGATCAGGGACCCGGGATTTGGACGCAGAGATCACGGAGGACCAAGCCGAGAACACGGAGAAGGGTGGGGCTTCATTTTGGGTAGGAAGAGGTCGAGCCGGGGGGAATGTGGAAATCAGGAAAGCGGGAAGAGGCGTACGGCGTTGCTGATGACGCTGCGGTACGGGCGGGCGTTTGATGTAGCCGAGGACGTCTCCCTCGGATCGTCGGAAAATCCTTCCGCCGGTTCCCCTCGTTCCCCGTCACATTCACTCGCCCCTCCCGGCGCGGCGTAGCCGGAACGTTGCTTCGGTTGCGGCTCCGTCGCGCCAGGACCTCTGGGTCCAAGGTCCTTCCCCATCACCGCCTTGGCCGCGCCGTTGACCCCGCGGCATGGCGCCCGTTGGCTTCCGCAGCCCCATGAAAGCCCCGACCGCTCCCTCCGGCCGCCTGATGTCGCTCGATGCGCTGCGCGGCTTCGACATGTTTTGGATCCTCGGCGCTGACGCGCTTGTGCATGCGCTTAGCGAGGTCAACGGTTCGGCGGTGGCGCGCTTCTTCGCGGGCCAGCTCACCCACAAGGACTGGGCCGGGTTCGCGTTCTACGACCTGATCTTCCCGCTGTTCATCTTCATCTCCGGCGTCTCGCTCACTTACTCGCTCTCGCGGCAGATCGCCGAGCACGGGCGCGCGGTCACGGCGCGTCGCGTGGTGACCCGCGGGCTCATCCTTTTCCTGATCGGAATCTTCTATAGCGGCGGATTCACCAATCCGTGGCCCGACATGCGCCTGCTCGGCGTGCTGCAGCGCATCGCCCTCGCGTACACCGGCGCTGGGCTCCTCTTCTGTTTCCTGCGGCCGCGCGCGCTGGCGGGAGCCGCCGCCGCGCTGCTCGTGGGTTACTGGGCGCTGCTCACGTTCGTACCCATCCGCGACATCCAGCTTGATAAGGCCGCGCTGGTGCAACGCACGGGAGTCGCGAGCCCGTCCGCCGCGCAGGTGCGGGCGGCGTTCGACGCCACCACCGCGCGGGTGGCCGGCGGCTATGAGCCGGGACGCAATCTCACCAACCATCTCGATTTCCAGTACCTGCCGGGACGCCGGTACGACACCTACTACGACCCGGAGGGCTTTCTGAGCACGCTGCCGGCCGTCGCGACGTGCCTCCTCGGCGTGTTCGCCGGGTTACTGCTGCGACGCACAGATCTCGACGACGCGCGCAAGCTGCGT
>JAURJO010000182.1 GCA_030832235.1 Verrucomicrobiota bacterium | reverse complement strand
GAGGGCGGCGAGGAGGGCGGCGTTGCTGTAGTTGCCGGTGGGCAGCAGGAGCCACTGGGCGGTGCCGGAGGCGGCGTAGGGAAGCGTGAAAACGAAGTCACCCGAGGGCCCGATCCGCAGGTGGACCGAAGTGACGGCCGAAGAGAGGTTCGAGACGCTGAACGTCACCGCGGCCACGGATTCGTCGGCGCTTAGCAGGATCGTCGCGGTGCCGGAAGCGGTGGAAGCGGTGGCGGAGGTCTCCGGACGGATGGATGCGACGTAGAGGGCGGCGGCACTGTCCGTGATGGAGACGGTGGCGTTCGTTTGGGCGCCGAGGGCGTAGCCGGTCCCGGGGACGAGGGTGACCACCACGGTGTCGGTGCCCTCGCTCTGCAGATCGGGATTGGGCTTAACCGGCACCGCGACAGAGGCGACACCGGGCGGGAAAATCAGAGAGCCGGACAGGTTGACATAATCGAACCCGTTCACGGCGGAGCCGCCGACTCCGTAGCGCACCTCCAGCGGGAAGTTGACCGGCCCGGATCGGGTGAAGGTGAATTCGCCATTCCGCACCCCGGACTCGTCGGCAATCGCCTTGGTGGCGGCGACCGAAACGGCTGGCGTGACGGAGGGAGTGAGATCGTAGACCTCCACGATCGCGATGCCGGACGTGTTGCCGGCGCCGGTGACCTCGACGGTATAGTTTCCGGCGGTGAGATCGACGATCAGGGCGGAGTCGCGGCTGCCGGAGGGGAACCCGAACGCGCCGTTCGCCTCGAAGGTCTGGCGCAGCAGGTCGGCGGTGATCGCGCCGGTCTGCGTGCCCCAATCATCATTCGTGGCTACGGTGGTGGCGGTGCCACCGGTGCGGCGGAGCGTCATGGTCGGATTGGCCAGAAATCCGGAAAGTCCGAGCGCGCCGAGGGCGGGACCGGCGGCGCGGATGAGAAATTTTCGGGTGCCCGAGCCTGGCGAGACGACGAAACCCGGGGTGAGCGGGACGGAGGTTCCGGTGACGCGCGCGCGGGTCGAGAGATTGGCGAACATGCCGCCGGTGGCACCCACCTCGTAGACTTCGACGATCGCGTTGCCGGAAGTGTTATTGGCCCCGTTGACTTGGGCGGTGTAGGCGCCCGGGGCGAGGGTTGCCACGAGCGCGGCGTCGCGGCTCCCGTTCGCCAGAGCGAACGCGCCCACCGAGGTAAATGTCGAGGCGTCGGCCGCGTTCCAATTGTCGTTGGCAGCGGCGACGCGGGTGGAGGAGTTCGGGCCGAACACCGTGAGCTGCGGATCGGTGAGGGCGCCAGCCACGTTGAACGGCGCGGCGCCGATCGTCGGGCCCACCGCGCGGATGACGACCTGCTTCGGCGTAGTGCCGCCGATCACAAAGCCGGCGGTGAGCACATCGTCGCCGGTGCCGACGCGGGTGAGGGCGGAGACATTGGCGAGGCGCGTCTCCTGCGCGGGCAGGCCGGCGGTGAGAAGGGTGAGAAAACCGGCGGCGAACGCGAAAAACCTCGAGTGCGGCGAAATCATGGCAGCGGGGATTGGGTGCCGTGAAGATGAGCGGCACCCCGGGGGGGTCAACTTTCGCGGACTAGCGCAAGGTGCGCAACTGGACTGCATCCACGAGCCGGTCCTCGGCGACGATGTCGGTGGCGACCACGATCTTGTCGCCCGGGGCAGCGAGTCCAGCGCGCCGAAGGTGGGCGAGGGCGTTCTCGATGGTGGTGTTCGGATCGGAGGCCAGCTCGAGGAGGATCGGCTCGACGGCGCGGACGAGGCGAAGCTGGCGCAGCACCTGGGGCGACGGCGTGAACGCGAAGATCGGCGAATGGGCCGGCCGCAGCAGCGCGATGCCTTGGGCCATGAACCCGTGGCGGGTGAAGGTGACGAGTTTCGAGCCGGGGATCTGGCCCGCCAGCACGACCGCGGCCTTGAGCACCTTCATCCGTTCTCCGGTGAACACGGCGGGCTCGGCGGCCTCCGCCGCCGTCTCGCGCTCGATGCGCCGCGAAATCACGTCGAGCATCCGCACGCACTCGAGGGGGTACTTTCCGACGGTGGTCTCACCGGAGAGCATCACGCAGTCGGCCAACTCGTAGACGGCGTTGGCGACGTCGGTGATCTCGGCGCGGGTCGGCACCGGCTGGGTGATCATCGACTCCAGCATGTGGGTCGCGACGATCACGGGGCGGCCCTGCGCGAGGCAGGCGCGCACCGCGCGGCGCTGGATCACGGGCAGTTCCTCGAAGGGGCACTCGATGCCAAGGTCGCCGCGCGCGATCATGAGGCCGTCGCAGGCCTCGACGATCTGCGTGAGGTTTTCGATCGCCGAGCGGTCCTCGATCTTGGCGATGATCTTCACCTTGGAATTCCGCTCCGTGAGAAACTCGCGCAGGATCTCCACGTCGCGTGCCTCACGCACGAACGAGAGCGCGAGGAAGTCGATGCCTTCCTCCAGGCCCACGGTCGCGTCGCCCCGGTCCTTTTCGGTGAAGGCCGGCAGGTTCACCTTCACCCCGGGGAGGTTGATGTGACGGCGCGATTTCAACTCGCCCGGGATCACCACGCGGCACCGGATGCGCGCCTCGCGTTTTTCCAACACCTCGAGGCGCAGCAGGCCGTTGTCGACCAGCACCTCGTCACCCACGCGGATATCGTCCACCAGGCCCTGGTAGTTCACGTCGACCGAGCGCACCTCCTCGCCGCTCTGGCCCGCGGCGCCGGGTTTCACGGTGAAGTCGAAGACCTCGCCCGCGCGCAGTTCGATCGGTGCCGCCAGATCGCCCGTGCGGATCTCGGGGCCCTTGATGTCCATCATCACCGCGACCTCGCGCCCGGTCCGCTCGGAGGCCGCGCGGATGCGGCGGATGGTCCGGCGCGTCCAGTCGTGGCTGGCGTGCGCCATGTTCAGCCGGACGATGTCCACCCCGGCGCGGATCAACGATTCGAGAATCGCCTCGCCCTCGGTCGCGGGACCGAGCGTCGCGATGATCTTGGTGCGGCGAAAAGTGTCGGCGGACATGCGGTGACCGTGCCGGCCGCCGCGGACGCACGCAAGGGCGCGTCAGGCCAGGTCGAGCCAAGGCGTGGTCTGGCCCTGCTCCACGACCGAGAACCGGCACGACGCGAGGCTGGAGCGTACGCCGGCAAGCGCCTCCTCCACGGCGGCGCGTGAATTGCAGTCCCGCGAGAGGTGCGTGAGGTAAATGTGACGCCAGCGCGGGCTGGCGACGTCGGCGAGCAGTTCGCGCACGGCCTCGTTGGAAAGATGCCCGTGGCGCCCGGAGATGCGTTGTTTGGTCGCCCAGGGGCGGCGGGTGTCGGCCTGCAACAACCGCGGGCAGTGGTTCGACTCGACGACGACCACGTCGCATTCGCGAATGCACTGGCGGATGTTGAGCGGGGCGTGGCCCAGGTCGGTAAGCCACGCTAGCGAGCGCCGCGGGGCGACGAGGTCGCCCTCGTGTCCGTGCGAGAACCGGAAACCCACGGGGTCCTGCGCGTCGTGGGGCACGGCGAAGGTGTCGACCTCGAGGTCGCGAAAGCGGAAGCGGCTGCCGGTTTCGAACACGTTCCAGTCGGCCCGCCACGAGAGCCCGGCCTGCACGACGCGGCGGGTTCCCTCGTTGGCGAAGACGCGGATGTGCGGGAAGCGCTTCAGGCCCTCCAGGCCGTCGGCGTGGTCGCCGTGCTCATGGGTGAGGAAGATGGCGTCGACCCGCGCGAGCGACTCACCGACCTCCTCCAATAATTGCCCCAGGCGGCGGGCGGAAAACCCGGCGTCGACGAGCACGCGGGCGCCCTCGGTGACCAGCAGCGCGGAATTACCCGAGCTGCCGCTGCCGAGGATCGTGAACCGCATCGCCATGGCGAGTTGATGGTCGGTGCGGGGTCGCACGGGCCAGACAAAAAGCCGCGGAGGGACGAAAGGACCAAAGGACTAAGGGACCAAGGGACTGAGGGACCCAGGGCGCGATCGGATGGCGGTCGATGTAGCCGGGGTTGCTAACCCCGGGAAATGAAGGAGCGCCCTCGGCCGTAACGGGCCGCGGGGATTCGGCCGAGCTCGATCCTTTCGGACACGGATCTCTCGGATGGGGGTGGGCGGCGTGTTTCCGCGTTTTCCGTGTGTTCCGTGGGCCCAACCCCGAATGCGTCGGTTCAGCTGGCGATG
>JAURJO010000181.1 GCA_030832235.1 Verrucomicrobiota bacterium | reverse complement strand
GGGCTGGCCCGGCGCGGTGGCTTCGTCGGAGAGGATGCTGGCGTCGAAGACCTGGGGCAGCCACTGCCAGGCGTCGCCGCGGCCTTCGACGCGATACGCGAACAGCAGGCGCTCGCAGTCGATCTCGGCGCGCAGCTCGAGGCGCGCGCCGGCCGGCACCGCGACGGGCGGCGTGAAGGAATCCGCCTGCGGCGAGTCGGGCGTGCAGGTCATCACGCGCAGGTGTTTCCCGACCGTCTCGTCGTGCGAGACGAAGAGGTAGTGGAACTTGGTGCTGTTGTAGTAGCAGACGAGCCCGGCGCTCTGCTGGAAATGTTCGGGCTCGAACTCTAGAAGCGTCGACACGCTGCAGCAGTGGGCCTGGAGGCGGCGGGCGACGAGCGCCTGCCGGAAAAGGCTGCCGAGGGACTCGCGGCCGTGGAGGCGCAGGCAGCCGCGCCGCGCGGTGAGCGAGAAGAGCTCGTCGGGCCACGGGGAGCGCAGCCATTGGAAATCGGGCGGCAGGAGCGGTTCGTCGAAGTCCTCGCGCGGCGGGCGCGCGGGAAAGGGATGCGGCGGCAGGGCGGGCGCGGGCGTCTCGGCGTGCGGCAGGCCGAGGCCGTCGGTCGTGCGCAGCCAGCCGTCGGCGTCCCAGCGCATCTCCTGGATCGCGGTTTCGCGGCCGAGGGTGCAGCGCCCGCGGTTGGGCAGGGGTCGGCCGCAGAGATAGACCATGTAAGTTTTGCCATCCGGCGTCTCGACGAGGTCGGCGTGGCCGGTGCGCTGGAGCGCGGCGTCGGGCCGGTCCCGCGCGGTGAGAATGGGCGTGCCCGGGTGCAGCTCGTAGGGGCCGCGCAGATTTCGCGACCGCGCGAGCGTCACGGCGTGGCCCCAACCGGTGCCGCCTTCGGCGGTGAGCAGGTAATACCAGCCGTCGCGCTTGTAGAGGTGCGGGGCCTCGGTGAAGCCGAGGGCGGTGCCGAGGAAAATGTTCTCGCGCGGGCCGACGAGGCGACGCTCCGTCGCGGAGTATTCCTGGAGCACGATGCCGCCGAAGCGATTGCGGCCGGCCCGGTGATCCCAGAGCATGTTGAGCAGGTATTTCCGGCCGTCGTCGTCGTGAAAGAGCGAGGGGTCGAAGCCGCTCGAGTTGAGGTAGATCGCGTCGCTCCACTCGCCGTCGATGCGGTCGGCGGTGACGAGGTAGTTGTGGAAATCGCGCATCGACGCGCCGCTGGCGCCGGCGGCCGTGCTGCGGCCGAAGCGTTTCACGTCGGTGAAGATGAGCCAGAAGCGGCCGTCGGCGTGCGTGAGGCAGGGCGCCCAGATGCCGCAGGAGTCGGCGTCGCCGAGCATGTTGAGCTGGCTCGCGCGCGAGAGGGGGCGGGTGCACAGCCGCCAGTGCACGAGGTCGCGCGAGTGGTGGATCTGCACACCGGGATACCACTCGAAGGTGGAGGTCGCGATGTAGTAGTCGTCGCCGACGCGGACGATGGAGGGGTCGGGATTGAAGCCCCGCAGGATGGGATTGCGGATGGTCATGCGGACGGGGAAGCCGGGACGGCGGCGCGGCGGGCGGCGAGCTCGCGCTCGAGTTCGTCGACCCGTTTCTGGTCGAGCGGATAGATGAGCAGCGCCACCGCCTTCAGCAGGGCGAAGAGGGCCGGGGCGATAGAGAAGGCGATGGCGATGCCGTAGAGCGCGCGCTCGGTCTGGACGGCGGCGCCCTTCTCGTAGCCGAACTGCGCGAGAAAGAGCGGCACGAGGAACCCGCCGACGAGCACCCCCGCTTTGATCGAGAAGAGCGACGCGGAGTAGATGAGGCCGGTGGACCGGCGGCCGTATTTCACCTCGCCGTAGTCGGCGACGTCGCCGTAGAGCGCCCAGGTGAGGGCGGAGGTCGGGCCGGCGCAGAAATACGCGAGGGTGTTAACCGCGACCATGAGGCCGAACTGGCCCTTCGGGATGAAGTAGAAGACGAGGAAACAGATGCCGGTGACGGCGCTCAGCGCGGCGGCGTAGTATTTCTTATCCACCTTGCGCGCGATCGGACCGAGGCAGATCGTGCCGAGCACGAGGCCGAGGGCACCGCTGGTGAGAAACAGGGTGGTGCGGTCGAGGGTCCAGAAGACGGGCGTCGAGTCGTAGCCCTGGACGTATTTGAAATAGAAGATCGTGCTGCCCGAGCGGAGGGCGGCGAAGGCGTTGGAGAAGACCGACGTCACGAGCAGCACGACCCACGGCCAGTTGCGGAACAGTTCGCCGAGTTCCTCGCGGGCGTTGGTCTTTTGCTGCGGCGGCGGGGCGACGCGTTCCTTGGTGGTGGCGAAGGTGATGAGAATCAGCACGACCGAGACGACCGCGAAGATCGCCATCGTGAGCTGGAAGCCGCGGGTCTCGTTGCCGTCGCCGAGGTATTTCACGAGCGGGCGGACGAACAGCGAGATGAGGAAGGCGGCGCCGAACGCGCCGACGAACCGGCAGGTCGAGGCGACCGTGCGGGTGCGCGGCGACGGGCTGATGACGCCGAGCATCGCGGAATACGGCACGTTGATCACGGTGTAGCTCACCATCATCAGCGCGTAGGTGACCGCGGCGTAGGCGATCTTGCCGTTGGGGCCGAAGTCCGGCCCGGCGAACATGAGGTAGCCGGAGATGCCGTAGGGCACCGCGCCGAAGAGCAGGTAGGGGCGGAACTTGCCCCAGCGCGTGTTCGTGCGGTCGGCGATGAGCCCCATGATCACGTCGTGGAAGGCGCCGAACGCCCGCACGAGCGGAATCAGCCACAGCAGCGCGGTCGCCGGGATCCCCCACACGTCGATGTAGTAATACGTGAGGAAGATATTGAAGGTCTGGAAAAAGAAATTGGAGGCGGTGTCGCCGAGCGCGTAGCCGATGTATTCGGTTTTTTTCAGCCCTTCGGACGCGGGCGTGCCCGCGGGGCCGGAGGCGGCGGGTTTGCCCGGAGTGGCGCCTGGAGCGG
>JAURJO010000021.1 GCA_030832235.1 Verrucomicrobiota bacterium | reverse complement strand
TCAAGGTAGCGGCCTTCCGCAGCGAGCTGCCCTCGAGCGTGCACGGCATCCGCAAGTACCTCGGCAGCGGCCTGGTCGAGGGGATCGGGCGGGTCTACGCCGACAAGATCGTCGAGGCGTTCGGCACCGACACCCTGCGCGTGCTGAGCGAGGACTCGGGCCGCCTGCGCGAGGTCGAGGGCATCGGGAAGAAGCGGGCGGCGGCGATCAAGGCGGCGTGGGACGCGAAGCGCTCGGAGCGCGAGCTGTACATTTTCCTGCAGACGTACGGGGTGACGCCGGCGCAGTGCGTGAAACTGGTGCGGCATTTCGGCGGGGCGGCGAAGCGCGTGCTCGAGACGGAACCCTACCGCGCGGCCCGCGAGATCGACGGCATCGGGTTCCGCACGGCGGACAAGATCGCGATCAACCTCGGTTTCGCCAACGACGCACCGCCCCGGGTGGACGCCGGCATCGTGTTCGCCCTGGAGGAACTGCAGGAGGAGGGTCACACCGGCTGGCGCGAGGGCGAACTGGCGGACCACACGGCGGAAATGCTCGGAACCAGCGCGTCGATCGTGGCGGCGCGGATCGAGGCGCTGGTGGCGGGCAAGGCCCTCAGCCGGTTCGAGACGCCTTCGGAAACGGGAAGTACTCCCCTGCCTGGATCAGCGATGATCCAGCTTCCGCACAACGACCGCGCCGAGCAACGGATCGCCGCGGCGGTCTCGCGCCTCGGGCGCGTGGCAAGCGGTCTGCCGCCGATCAAGGTGGACGCCGCGGTGCAGTGGGCGCAGGAGCGCGCGGGCTTCGCGTTCGCGGACCTGCAGCGCGACGCGCTGCGGAGCGCGCTAACCTCGAAGGTGTCGGTCCTCACGGGCGGCCCGGGCACCGGGAAGACGACCATCCTGCGCGCGCTGGTCGACATCCTGCGCGCGAAGCGGGCTCGCGTGCACCTCGCGGCGCCGACCGGCCGCGCTGCGCAACGTCTGGCGGAGACGACGGGCGGCTTCGCCTCCACCATCCACCGCCTCCTGAAATACGACCCGGCTAAAGGCGGCTTCAGCGCGAACGAGGATTCGCCGCTGGCCACGGATTTCCTCGTGTTGGACGAAGCCTCCATGCTCGACACGCGACTCGCGGCGGCGCTGCTGCAGGCGGTGCCTTCGCGGGCGCACCTGCTGCTGGTGGGCGACACGGACCAGTTGCCGAGCGTCGGTGCGGGCAACGTGCTCAAGGACCTGATCGCGACGGGGCGCGTTCCGGTGACGAGGCTCGCGGTGATTTTCCGTCAGAAGGGCCAGAGCCAGATCGTGACGACGGCGCACGCGGTGAACGCGGGCGAGACGGGTCTCCCGCCGGGCGCGGCGGGCGTCGCGGAAATCCCCGCGTGGAGCGACCTGACCTTCGTGCCCGCGGCCGACGCGGAGGATTGCGTGCGGAAGATCATCGCCATCTGCACGGAGCACGTGCCGCGTCACTGGCACTGGTTCCACCCGGTGAACGATGTGCAGGTGCTCGCGCCGATGCACAAGGGCGTGGCAGGAGTGGCGAACCTGAACGCGCGGCTGCAGGAGGCGTTGAACCCGCACGCGCGCGGCCTGCGGGCGGCCGGCGTCGAGTACCGCCCGGGCGACAAGGTCATCCAACTGCGCAACAATTACGATAAGGGGCTGTTCAACGGGGACATCGGCACGGTGACCGCGGCGGACGCGGGCAAGGCCGAGCTCGAGGCGGAATTCGACGGCGCGCGGCAGGTTTTCCAACGCGCCGAACTGGGCGACCTCGCGCTGGCGTACGCGATCAGCATCCACAAGTCGCAGGGGAGCGAGTACCCCGTCGTGGTGGTCCCGTTGCTCAAGGGTCACTTCATGATGCTGCAGCGAAACCTGCTCTACACCGCGATCACGCGCGGAAAAAAGAAGGTGCTCATCGTCGGGGAACCCGCCGCCTACGCGATGGCGGTGCGCAACGCGGAATCGAAACTTCGCATGACGCACCTCCGCGAGAAGCTCGCCGCGCTGCCGTGAGGCGGAAGCCGCGGGGAGCGGAGGAAACAGAAAGGCCGGGAAGACCACGAAATCCCGCCCCCTGATCCGCCGTATCCACCTCATCCGCGGTAAAAATCCGGCGCGGTCGGAAGGGCCTTCAGTCAGACGGAAGCCGCCCCATCTCCGCGGCAACCGCAGTACTCCCGATCAACGCAACGTCAGCAGGTCGCCGAGAGGCCCCGGGTAAAAGCCGAACACAATCGAGGCCAATGCGAGTGCGCCGAGCACGAACGCGGCGAAGGGCGCCACGGGCGTGCGCGAGGGGCGCGCTGGACCGGACGACTCACCAGCCGGGGGCGTCCACGTCTCGAAGAAGGCCGCCTTGATCCAGCCGAAGTAATAGTAAATCGAAACCACCACTCCGAGAGCCGCGACCGCGAGGAGCGCGCGGGCTCCGGCCTGGAAAGCGGAAAGGAGGATGAACAATTTGCCCATGAACCCCGCGAGGGGCGGGATGCCCGCGAGCGAGCCGAGTCCCACGGCGAGCACCGTCCCGAGGAACGGGTTCTCCTTGGCCAATCCGTTGTAATGGTCGAGTTCCTGGTCGGCATCATCGCTGCCGGCCACGTGGGCCATGACGCCGAAAACGGTGAAGGAAGCCACGAGGTAAGCGAAAAGGTAGAAATACACCGCGCCGGCGGCCATCGGAGTCTGCGCGGAGGCGACCACGCCCAGCAGCAGGAAACCCGCGTGGGCGACACCGGAGAGACCAAGCAGGCGCTTCACGTTATGCTGGGTAAGCGCGGCAATGTTACCGAAAAGGAGCGTGGCGGCCGCCATCGCGGTGAGCACCGGTGTCGTGAGCCAACCGTAAGCCGCGAAAGCACCGCCCTGCCCGCACAGCGCCATCAGCACCGCGAAGCCCGCGCCCTTGGAGGCGACGGCGAGGAAGGCCGTCACCGGGGTGGGAGCACCCTGGTAGACATCGGGCACCCAAATCTGGAACGGGAAAGCGCCGACCTTGAACGCCACGCCCGCCAGCACCAGCACCACGCCGAGGGAGGCGACGAAGTTGTCGGGGTTCGCCGCCAGGAACCGCGAGAGCTCCGCGAAATGCAGCGCCTGCGTCGTGTGCCCCGGCAGGGCCGGGTTCCCGGCCGCCCCGTAAAGCAGCACGATCCCGAAGAGCAGGAGCCCTGAGCTGAGGGCGCCCATCACCACGTACTTGAGGCCAGCCTCGAGCGAGGCGGTGCTGCCGCGATGATAGCCGACGAGGATATAGAGCCCGATTGTCGCCGCCTCGAGGGCCACGAAGAGCATCACGAAGTGGTTGCTCTGCGCCAGGAGCATCATCGCCGCGGTGACGACCAACAGGATGTGGTAAAACTCGACTCGCGGGACCGCTTGGCGCGCAAGGGTCACGCGGGCGAGCAAACAGACCAGGAGCGCGGACAGGATGAAGAAGACCCGCATCAGCTGGCCGCTGGTGCCGTGGAACAGCAGGCCATTGAACGTCTCGCGGCCGACCGCCACCGAACTCCAATTGAGCCAGAGCCCCAGCAGCGTGCCGAGCAGGCCGGCGCTCGCGACATCGGGAATCGCGCTGTGCAGCCGGCGCGGCAAAATGATCTCGAGACCGAGCAACAGCAGGGCGACGCAGCCGAGCATCAGCTCCGGCATGATGGCGCCCCAAAGGTTGTCGGAGGCGGCGAGTCTGAGCGCTTCGAGGGTCATCGGGAGGCGGGGGCGGCCGCGACCGGGGAGGCGGGCAGCGCCGGGTTGACGGCCGAGGACAGCGAACGCGGCCAGAAGCCGATGAAGAGCAGCGCCGCGAGCAGCACGAGGGCGGGAACACGCTCGGACCAGCGGAGATCCGCGGGCGGCTGGCGCGTGGCGACCTCGTTCATGCGCTCGGTGGCGGGGCCGAAGAAGACGCGGGCCGCGGCGCGAAGGCCGTAGATGGCGGAGATCACGACCCCGGCGACGGCAAGGGTGGTGATGAGCGGTGAGTACTTCCAGAGGGCCACGAAGATCGCGAGTTCACCCCAGAAGTTGGCGAAGCCCGGCAAGCCGATGCTGGCGAACGTCGCGGCGACGAACAGGGCCGCGAGCACCGGCGCCTGCCGCGCGAGCCCGCCCATCTCGTCGAGGGCGAAGGTCTGCGTCCGATGATGGACACAGGTGGCGAGTTGGAAGAGCAGCGCGACCGATAAGCCATGGGCGACCATCATCAGGATCACGCCCCCGACACCCACCGCGGAACCCGCGGCGATGCCGAGGAACGCATAGCCCATGTGCATCACCGAGCTGCAGCCGATCATCTGCTTGAGATCCCGCTGGGCGATGGTGACGAAGCCGACGATCAGGACGTTGCCGACCACCGCGAGCCAAGCGAGCGCCGAGGACCAATGGGCATGGCCGGCGGGCAGCAGCGGCAGCGCGACCTGGATCAGCGCGTAGAGGCCGAATTTCTTGAGCACGCCGGCGTGAAGCATGGCGTTGGAGCTCGGCGCGGCCCCGTAGCCGAGCGGCGCCCAGGTGTGGAGCGGCCAGAGCGACACCAAGATGCCGAGACCGAGCGCGAGCAGGCCGAACAAGTCACGTTGCACCGTCTCCGCCAGCGGGAAGCGCGCCAGGTGTTCGCGGAGCGCGATGAGATCGAAGGTGTTCGCGCCGCTCCGGGCGTAGAGAGCGATCAGGCCCAGGAGCGAGATCATCGCGCCCAAGGTGAGATAGATCGTCATCTTCATCGCCGCGTACCCGCGGTCGCGCCCGCCCCAGACGCCGACCATGATGAACGTCGGGATCAGGGCCAGCTCGTGGAAGAAATAGAGGAAGAGGATGTCGATGCTCGCGAAGACGCCCATCAGGCCGCCCTGCATCACGAGCAGGAGCATGAGGTAGATCCTGAGCCGCTCCGCCTGCGACTGGATGGCATAGAGGCCCGCGGCGAAGCCGACGATGCCTGCCATCACGAAGAGCGGCAGGGCGACGCCGTTGAGACCGAGCTTCAACGAGACG
>JAURJO010000180.1 GCA_030832235.1 Verrucomicrobiota bacterium | reverse complement strand
CTGAACGAGCAGCGCGAAGCCGAGGCAGAGCGCGGCGGCACCGGGTTGAAAACCGGCATCACGCCACGCGAGCGCAGACCCGACCAGCACAGGCGCCACCGCCGCCGGCAAGGTGCGCGGCCGCGCCGCCTCGAGCCAGACGTTCAACCCCGCCGGAATCACTTCCCCCCGCCCCTGCTGGTGTAGATCAAAAGCGGACGGTTTGCGAGGAGGCTCAGCAGGACTGGAAGGAACACGAGGCCCGCCGCCAGCATCACCGTCAGGCTGAATATTCCCTGGAAGAAAGCCCCGAATCCGTAAACGACGGCGGCGTTCAAGGTGAGGAACCAGGAGGCGTTACGGACCATGCCATGCATTGCCCATGTCAGAATGAAAGCGAAGACCGCCACCTCCCAACCGCAGACACCGAGGAGGAGGCCGGCCACGAAGAAAATCGGCGGGAAGAAGGAGAAACGTCCACCACTCAGCCGCGTGGCCTGGATCACGACTCCGACCAACATAATCACCGCCTTGACCGCGAGCCCCTTGATGCCGCCACCAGCCACCGCCGCGGAATATCCGAACCCGCCCCAGATCGCCACACTGCCGACCGCGGCGCGGAGCAGATCGAGGTAGTTTCGGAACTTGGTGAACTCTGTCTTGAAATCGACCGCCGGATCGCCGGGTTCCTTGTTTTTCCACGGATCCTTCAGCCGCTCGACCCCTGCTTTCTTCTTCTGTCGCTTGGCGATCTTGACCACCTTTTGCATCCAGGTTCGCGGGAAAAGGAGCAACACAACGCCCAGCAAAAGTTGCGGTAGGAGCAAGGTCATGGGTCAGGATCGGGAAACTCGCGGGTGAAGCGTGGATAGGGTGCGCCCCCTTACATGCAAACTTTTCATTCCCGCGCGCCTGGCGGGCGATACGACCGCTCCTTCGGCACGCCCAATTCACGTTCGAGGTCCCGGATCCGCCCCAGGACGACGTCCGCAGCCGCGCCTTCGTCAGCCGGGGGCAAGGTCGGATGCAGGCGCGTCAGCCACTCCAATGCCTCGGCCCGCCGGCCCGCGCGACGCAGCACCTCGGCCCGCAAGCGCGCGACGTAGTGGGGCGCGCCGGGTAATTCCCACGCGCGGCGGTAGCTCTCGGCGGCAGCGTTGAGGTCTCCGAGTCGATTCAACTCGATGTTCGCGCGTTCCACCCAGAGCTCGACGCTGCCCGGATGGAAACGCATCGCGGTCTCAAGCCCGCGGAGCGCGGAGCGCGCCTGCTCGTGAGAAAGCCGCCGCTGCACATCCTCCGGCACCGTTTCGAAACCTCCCGCCGCCAGCACGCGCCAGAACGGAAAGTCGTACGCGGTGATCCGGGCGGAGTTCAGCCAGAAGTACACCGGTCGCGGATCGATCGTCGTCACCAGCCGTAAGAGCATCTCGGTCCCGGGCAGATCTCGTCGCTCCCATATCGTGTACATCCGGATCCACGCGAAATCCGCGACCAGGGCGCGGAATCCCCCGAGGATCGCAAGGGCAGCCCCCTGCCCTGCCCCCGCGGCATCGAGTCGCAGCGCAGGTTGCCGCGCCCTTATGCTATCGCGCGCCGGCGCGATGATTGCGCTCAAGATCACCCCGGTCGCGGCCAGCCCGGCGATCACAATCGCCACCGTGATCAACCGCCTCGACGCGAGCAGGCCCAGCCATTTTTTCAGGCGGTAAATCACGGGAGCTGGCAGCCCTGAATTACCGCCCGAGAAGACGCGTCACACTCGCGGGTATTCAGCAGAAGGGGCACGGCGACACGCCCGATCAAATCCCATCCGTGTTTATCCGTGTTCATCCGTGGTTGCCCAACCGGCTTTTACTAAATCTCCCGCCGCCGGAAACTCACGACCGCCAAACCCGCTGCGGCCGCAGAATAACCCAACGCGTAGAGGGTGACGCGCAGGACGTCTCCTGTCGCCGGCAGGTCCGCCGCAGCCAAGGAGTCCGCGATTTGGAAAACCTGAAAGTCGGGGAATACCGACGAGATGAGCGCGCTGGCAACCAAGCCCGCCGCCGATCCGGCCCGCACATAAGCATCCTGCGCGAGGTGCTGCAAATGGCAGACCACGAGGACCAGAAAACCGGTGACGACCGAGAAAAGCTGCGATTGCGCGAACGTCGCCACCAGCAGCGTGAAGGCCGCCAGGACCAGGAGCCGCAACCACTGCATCAATCCACCCAGCGCGACCATCGCGTGGCTCACTCCACCGCCCGGCGCCACCGCGTCGGGCAACAGCCGAACGAGCTCCGCTTCACGCCAGGCCAGCACCAGCGAGAGCAGTCCGGTGAGGAGCGCGCAGAAAACGGCGGCGAGCGCCGCGACTCCGAGGAGTTTTCCGAGCACGAACTCGGCCCGCCAAACGGGCTTTGCGAGCAGGGTAAGCGCGGTGCGGTTGTCGACCTCGCTGAAGAAAAGCTGCGCCGTCGCCGCGATGGTAAGCGCCGCGCCGAGGAAGGCCATCGCCCCGAAGCCGCAATCGGCGAGAAACTTCAGTTCCGGCGCGCCGAAGTTGAAATCGCGCAACCACCGCGCACCAAACGTGAGCGTGAACGCGAGCAGCAGCAGGAACTGGAAAAAACGCTGACGCGCCGCCTCACGCAGGGTGTTGCCCGCGATCAGCCACATGCGCAGCGGAGAAAAGCGCACCGGGTTCACCGCTTTTCCTCCGTGCTCCGCGCTCCGCGCCCGACGTGAGCGCGAAACACATCCTCCAGACGCCGCCGCGCCGGCGCCACCGATTCCAGCCGCCTCCCGCGGGACTCCAGCCAGGCGCGCAACGCCGCGATCTCCTCCGACGGCAGCGCGTCGGTCTCGAAGGAAAGCCTCCCCGGCGCTCCGGCGAGTTCCGAGACATTCCCTTCCGCCACCAGTCTTCCCCGATCGAGGATCGCCACACGGTCGCAGAGATCCTCGATCTGACCGAGGAGATGCGAGGTGATGAGCACCGTTTTGCCGCGGGCCTTCAGCGCGAGGATCAGCTCCGCCATTTCGGCGGATCCGACCGGATCCACGCCGGCGGTCGGCTCGTCAAGAATCAGCAGCCGCGGATCGTGCACCAACGCCTGCGCCAGGCCGATGCGCTGCAGCATGCCCTTCGAGTAGGTCTCCACACGGCGATCGGCCGATCCGGCAAGACCCACGAGCGTAATCACCTCTTCAACCCTCTGCCGCAACGCCGCGCCGGCCAGCCCGCACATGCGGCCGTAAAACACGACCAGTTCACGACCGGAGAGAAACCGGTAGAAGTTGGGCGCCTCCGGCAAGTAACCGACGTCGCGCCGTGCCTCCACCTTGCCACTTGGCACGCCGAAGATCGCGCACCCGCCCGCGGTGGGTTCCAGCAGTCCCAGCAGCAGTTTGATCGTCGTGCTCTTACCGGAGCCGTTGGGCCCTAGGAGGCCGAAGATCTCGCCCGGCCGTACGGCGAACGATACGTGGTCGACGGCACGGAGCCGCAGACCGCGCAGCCCGACCGCGAAATCCTTCACCAGTCCCCGAATCTCAATCGCGGGCGGCGTGCCCGCCGCTCCGTCTGGCCCCGGTGCACCCATCCTCAGCGGATTTCGAACCCACGGAAGACCGGCACCCGCCGGGCCGTCGCGCGCTCCACCTTGCGGATATGCCCGTGCATGCGTTCCTCGATCGCGCCGATGAAGGCGTCGACCTCGGCCTCGGCACCCTCGGCCTCCAGCCGCACGCGGCCGTCGGCCAGGTTCTGCACATATCCCGCCACTTCGTACTCCTGGGCGACCTGCCGCGTGGTGAAGCGGAAGCCCACGCCCTGCACGTGGCCGCTGAAGGTGACGGTGGCGTGGTGGACCTCTCCCATGGCGCGGCAAACTACGGGCGGTCGCAGCGCGTTCAACCGCCAATCTCGCCCGATTTTTAATTGCATTCAAATGCACGCGGCCCTCAGTTGCGCCCAATCGATGAGCGACTTTGAACCGGACGGTGGTTCCGAAGGGCCTTGGGACGAACAGGGCGACCTCGCTTGGACGGAGTTCGACTGGGAGCGCTACCTGCGCGGACAGGACGAGGCGGTGAGCCGTTACCTCCGTCACTACGAGGCCGCACGGGGACAGCCCGACCGGATCGATGTCGCCGCGGAAAAAATGGGCTGGGGTGGTGAGGGCTGGACCGAGGACGAGAACCGCGCCGCCGCGGAGGAATCAGCGTCGGCCACCGCCGATGATGACGTCTACACCCTGCATAAGAACCCGGTGTACATCTCGACCAAGGCGATCTACGCGAGCTTGGAGCACTCCTGGATGATCCTGGCGGCCGATCCCGCACGTGTGTCGTCCACCGCGGCGTTGCGTCTCATGCAGACTTTCCATCGCGGCGCCGGCCAAGCCACCGAGGCCGTGCACGCCCTTGACTTCGGCGACTACGCGATGGCTGTCAGCCTCTTCAAACGTGCCCTCGGAGCGCTCAACGACTCGCTCTCCACGCTCGGCGACGACGACACTTGCCGCCACCCCTCCGCGAGGGTATGGAGTGAAGAGGCGCGAGCACGTCTCTTCGACCTTCGCGAAATCTGGCTGCGCGTCATGACCGAATGTCGCGATGAGTTGGAGCGTCCCGACGAAGACGACGAGGAACAGAACTGAGGCGGAAATCCGCCTTGCACTTTGAGACACCGGCGATTGGCTCCGGCGCACTGTCCGGAGAGGTGGCTGAGTGGCCGAAAGCGGCGCTTTGCTAAAGCGTTGTAGGCGTAAAAACCTACCGGGGGTTCGAATCCCCCCCTCTCCGCCAGCCTCCGCCAAGCCCACGGCTGGCAGGCGGAATCCACCGGTTGACTGGCGTCAGCCAACAAAGGGTGCAGCAATCCTGCGGAGG
>JAURJO010000179.1 GCA_030832235.1 Verrucomicrobiota bacterium | reverse complement strand
TCAACACCTCGTGGTATCGCCCGACCCGCATCAACCACGTCGTCAGCGGCGGCGAATACGGCTGGCGCAACGGCGCCGGCAAGTACCCTGAGTTCTATCCGGACAACCTGCCCGCCACCGTGAACATCGGCCCCGGCTCGCCCACCGGCATCGCCTTCGGTTACGGCGCGAAGTTCCCCGCGAAGTATCAGGAATCGCTCTTCATCATGGATTGGAGCTGGGGCAAGATCTACGCCATCGACCTCCAGCCCAAGGGCGCGAGCTATGTCGGCACCAAGACCGACTTCATCGGCGGAGCCCCGCTGCCCGTCACCGACCTCCTGATCCACCCGCAGGACGGCGCGATGTACTTCGCCATCGGCGGCCGCAAGGTCCAGTCCGGCCTCTACCGCGTGACCTACGCCGGCAAGGAATCGACCGACACCGTCAAGTACCAGGCACCGGCGCCGTCCGCCGAGGTCGTCGCCCGCCAGGCCCTCGAGAAATTCCATGGCAAGCAGGACCCCGCCGCCGCGGATGCCGCCTGGCCGCACCTTTCGTCGCCGGACCGCTGGCTGCGCTTCGCCGCGCGCGTCGTGCTCGAGCACCAGCCTTACGCCGGGTGGAGCGAACGCGCCTTCGCCGAGAAGAACACCACCGCCCGCTTGGAAGCGCTCCTCGCGCTGGCGCGTCAGGCCGCCAAGTGCCCTTACCATACCGAGCGCGCCGCCAAGCCGGACCCTCGCACCGGCATCGCGCCGACGACCGCCGCGCCGACCGCCGCGGAAGCCGCGCTCCGCGACCGCCTGCTCGCCGCGCTCCGCGCCGACGACTTCGCGAAGCTCACCAAGGAGCAGAAACTCCTGCACGTGCGCCTGACCCAGATCATCCTGCACCGCTACGGCAATCCCGACGCCGCCGGCATCGCCGCGATCGTCGCCCAATACGACGCCGCCTACCCCGCCGCCGAGTTCGAGCTCAACTGGCTGCTGACCGAGACCTTGGGTCACCTCCAAGCGCCCACCCTCGCCGCCAAGGCCATGGCCTTCGTCGCCAATGCCGGCAGCCAGGAACCCGAACTCGAGATCATGCGCAGCGTGCGCATGCTCAAGGCCGGCTGGACGCCCGCATTGCGCGAAGCCCAGCTCAACTGGTTCGTCAAGGCCGCCAGCTACCGCGGCGGCTCGAGCTTCGGCAAGTTCGTCGAGTTCATCCGTAACGACAGCCTCGCGACCTTCACGCCGGAGGAGCTCGCCCGGCACGAGAAGCTCGTCACGCTCGCCAAGAATCCGCCCGTCAAGTCGGCCTACGAGAACGTCGGCGCCATGTTCGCCGGCCGCACGCCGAAGAACTGGACGCTCGACGAACTCAGCGCCGCGACGAAGACCGGCATGAAGGACCGGGACTTCGCCCAGGGCCGCAAGGTCTTCAGCGCCGCCGCCTGCTTCACTTGCCACCGCTTCGGCAACGCCGGCGGCATGACCGGCCCGGATCTCACGCTGTCCGGCGGTCGCTACAGCCCACACGACTTCCTCGACCAGATCATCAACCCCAGCAAGGTGATCAACGAGCAGTTCGCGCCGGTGATCGTCACGAAGAACAACGGCGAGACCTTCAGCGGCGTCGTCGTCAACCTCAACGGGGACCGCGTGAGCATCAACACCGACCTCTCCGACCCTTCGCAGCAGGTCTCCATCGACCGTAAGGAGGTTAAGAGCATCGAACTGAGCACCATCTCCCCCATGCCTCCCATGCTCTTGAGCATGCTGACCAAGGAAGAGATCCTCGACCTCGTGGCCTACGTCCTGAGCGGCGGCGACGATCAGAACGCCTGGTTCAAGAAGTAAGCGCGGCGGAGACGCGCGGGGTTCAGCTGGCATGGTGACATAGAGACACGGGAATCAGCACCCAAAGGGAGACCGGGACCGAAAGGTTGCCGGTCTTTTTGTTTTCTGGGGGGAATCGTCTCGGGTGGCGGGTGGTAGGACCGAAGTGCAAAGGTGCAAACGTTAGCCACAACGATCCGTGGTGACGGGTGACGGGCACGGGTATCGGAAATTCAGGAGTCGGCCATTCGGGCATCGGGAGCTGGCACCCAGGTTCCGGCGGCTGAAGGCTGAACGGCTGAATCCCGATAGGCTGACCGCCGTAGCCGTCACCCGTCACCTGGAATGAATCAAGCCCGCAGCATAGATCCCGGTCTCCGGTTTCCTATTAAATTGATGCATGATTTCGGATGTCAGGTGGCGGCCGTGGTCGATTCGGCATCATCTGTCCTTTATTCCCGCCAGTTATCATCCATCTTCCGACCACCCCCATGCGACTGTTTCTCGCTTGCCTGCTCCTCATCGTTTATGGGCTGACCGCCGCGACGCAGCCCAACGTGGTCGTCCTGCTCGCCGACGACGCCGGCTGGGGCGACTACTCCTTCAACGGGAACCATCAGCTCGCCACGCCGAACATCGACTCGCTTGCCAAGGCCGGAGCGCACTTCGATCGCTTCTTCGTCCAACCGGTCTGCTCCCCCACTCGCTCCGAGTTCCTGACCGGACGCTACCACCGTCGCCTCGGCGTCTACGGCGTCTCCACCGGCCAGGAGCGCATGAACCTCGACAAGAAGTCCTTCGCCGACTCCTTCAAGGCCGCCGGCTACGTCACGGGCATCTTCGGCAAGTGGCATAACGGCAGCCAGTGGCCTTACCACCCGCTCGCCCGCGGTTTCGATACCTTCTGGGGCTACACCTCTGGCCACTGGGGCGAATACTTCGACGCGCCGCTC
>JAURJO010000178.1 GCA_030832235.1 Verrucomicrobiota bacterium | reverse complement strand
CCAGCGGGAGCGCATGGCGGTGATCCGTGAGTTCGTCGAGAGCAAGACCCGCCGGCCCGCGACCGTCGGCCGCAACTGATCCGACGGCGACCGCAGCGAAGTTGCGAAGGCGGGGCACAACCCCGCCTTCTTCATGCTCCGAGCTGAACGTTGCGCTTGCGGCGCCGGAGGGTGCGTCGAAAACCTTCCCCATGCGCCCCTACCTGCCCCTCGGCCTGATCCTCCTGTGCACGTTCACCTCCCTTCCCGCCTCGGATTGGCCTCGGTGGCGCGGCCCCAACGGCGACGGCCACGCCGACCCCGCGCAGAAGGTCCCGGAGAAGTGGAGTGAATCGGACAAGGTCATCTGGCGCACACCCCTGCGCGGCCGCGGACATTCCTCACCCACCGTCGTCGGCAACCACATCTTCCTCACCACGGCGGACGCGACGGCGCAGGAACAACTCGTGCTCTGTCTCGACCGCGCGACCGGACGTGAACTGTGGTCGACCGTGGTACACCGGGGTAATCTCGATTCCGGCAACCACCGCCTCTCCTCCCCCGCGGCCTCGTCGGTGACGTGGGATGGCGAGCGGGCCTACATCAATTTCCCCAACGGCAAAGGCATCCACACCTCGGCGCTCGACGCCTCCGGACGCATCCTCTGGCAGCGGAGAATCGGTGATTTCGTCATGCACCAGGGATTTGGATCCTCGCCGGTCGTGCACGGCGAGGTGGTGCTGGTGAGCGCCGACCACCGTGGCGGCGGCGTGATCAAGGGCCTCAACCGCCGCACCGGAGAGGTGGTGTGGAGCCACGACCGCCCGAAGATTCCCAATTACACCACCCCGGCCATCATCGACGTCGCGGGGCGCGTGCAGGCCGTGCTCGCCGGCTGCAATCTCATTACGAGTCTCGACCCGCTCACCGGGAAGAAGTTCTGGGAAGTCGACGGCGCCACCGAGGAGTGCGTGACAACCGCCGTCACCGATGGCCGGCGCGTCTTCGTGAGCGGCGGCTACCCTAAGAACAACATCACCGCGGTGGAAGCCGACGGCTCCGGGAAGATCGCATGGCAGAACAACACCCGCGTTTACGTGCCGTCGAAGCTCGTGCGCGAGGGGCACCTCTACGCCCTTCTCGATGCCGGTCAGGCGGTCTGTTGGAAATCCGACACCGGCGAGGAACTCTGGCGCGAAAAGGTCGACCGCGATTTCTACGGTTCACCCGTCATGCTCGGGGACCGAATCTTTGTGACCAACCAGCGCGCGGTAACCTCCGTGCTGCAGGTTTCCCCGAAGGGGATGAAGCTCATCGCGCAGAACAAGCTCGGCGACGAGTCGCTGTCCTCCCCCTCCATCTGCGGCAATCGCATCTACCTGCGCGCGGCCAAAACGGCCCCGGAGCGCCAAGAATACCTCTGGGCGATCGGCGACTGAAGGTCGCGGGGGCTTACCGTCGCTGCGCCACCGACAGCAGGTAGCCCAGCCCGGCGCCGAAGCCCGCGCCGTGCGCCGTGCCCCACAACAATCGACCGGTGACGCCGCGGAAAGCGGCATGAAGTTCGTCACCCAGCGTGTATCCAAGCGTGTGGCACGCGAAGAGTACTGCCCACGCCTCGAGCGCGCCTTCCTTGGCGCCGAAAGCCCTGCGAACCAGCGCGGACATCGCCGCCAAGCCAATCGCCGCGCCCCAAAGATCCGCGTGATGCTTTCCGCGGAGTCCGAACCAAAACGCGCACCAGATCAGCGCGTACGCAAAGAATGACAAAGCGAAGAGCGCGGTGACACGAGGGATCGCTCCCCGCCCCGCCACCAATTCCCCGAGGGCCAACCCGCCGAGCCCCAGGTAAACCACGGCGATCGCCGCGTACATACCCGGACCATAAGGCAAAAGTTGAAAGGCCCAGATGCCGTAGGCGATCGTGCTGAGGATCGCGAAGGAGATGGCGCCCTTCAGGGCGGAACCGCCCGGCGATGCCTCCACGCCCGCCTCATCGACGCCACGCGCGGTCCGCGCCTCGGGATGCAAGCCAAGCCACTTCATCTCAGGAGACTGCGAGCAGACGCCGCAGCGTCTCGTCGACCGCCTTCGGGTTGGCCTTGCCCTTCGCGGCTTTCATGACCGGGCCTTTGAACGCGTTGATCGCGCTGTCCTTGCCGGCCTTGAACTCGGCCAAGGCTTTGGGATTGGCGGTAATCGCGTCCCGGCACCATTGCTCCAGTTCGCCTCCGTCGGACGGCGCATTCCTGAGACCGCGGCGGTCGGCGATCACGCCGGGCTCTTCGCCCGTGGCGAACATCTCCGCGAAAACCTCACGGGCCGAGGCGGTGATCAACATCCCGGCATCGACCAGTTTCACCAACTCCGCCAGGTGCCGCGGCGTGACGCGGCATTCGGCGAGCGTTGTCTTCGCATTGCCCAGCTCGCGCAAAAGGTCGTTCACGATCCAATTGCCGGCAGCCTGCGGCTTGCCGCAGAGGCCTGCGGCCTGCTCGAAGTAATCCGCGAGCGCGCGATCCCAGACCAGGACTGAAGTCAGGGTGTAGGGCAGCTGGTATTGCTCCAGGAAGCGGCGCTGCTTGTCGAAGGGCAGCTCCGGGCAGGTGGCCCGGATCCTGTCCTTCCACGCCTCATCGACCGCCACGGGCATGAGGTCAGGATCAGGGAAATAACGGTAATCGTGCGCCTCCTCCTTGGAGCGCAACGACTGCGACGTGCCGGTCATGCCGTCGTAGTCCCGCGTCTCCTGCGTGATCACGCCGCCGCGCTCCACCAGCGCGATCTGTCGCCGGATCTCGTGGGCGATGCCGTCGCGCACGAACGAGATCGAGTTGAGGTTCTTCAGCTCGACCTTCGTACCCAACCTCTGTTCACCGACCGGACGGATGGAGATGTTGGCGTCGCAGCGCAGCTGCCCCTTCTCCATGTCGCAGTCGGAAATACCGCCGTAGATCATCGAGGCGCGCAGGGAGGTCAGGTAGGCGTAGGCCTCCTCGGCGGAATGCAGCGCCGGCTCGGAGACAATCTCCATGAGCGGCGTACCCGCGCGGTTGTAATCAACCAGCGAGTCGATCGTGCCGTGGCTCAGCTTGCCGACGTCCTCCTCGAGATGGATGCGCGTGAGCGGGATGCGCTTGTGTTCACCCATCACGTTGCGGGCCGTCCCCGGCAGCTCGATCTCGACCTCGCCGCCGAGGCACACGGGCAGGTCGTACTGCGATATCTGGTAGTTCTTCGGCGAGTCGGGATAAAAGTAGTTCTTCCGGTCCCACTTGCACACCGGCGAGATGCGGCAGCCAAGCAGGAGCCCCGCCTTGATGATGGCGTCGAGCGCCGCCTTGTTCATCACCGGCAAAGCCCCGGGCAACGCGAGCACCACCGGATCGGTCAGTGTGTTCGGTTCATGACCATAGCCGGTGCCCACGGCCGCGAAAACCTTGGAGGCCGCCTTGATCTGCACATGCACCTCCAGGCCGATGACGGCCTCGTAACGGGCGGCGGAAGGTGAGGAAGATGCGGTGGACACAGAGGACACGGAGGAGGATTCGGAGTTCACATCCTTCACAAACGCGGGGTCTTGCGGCCCCACGCGTGTACTTGATCGTAGGCATTTGCCGCGGAAAGCAGATCGGCCTCGGCGAGCGGGCGCCCGATGAGTTGGAAGCCTACCGGAAGCCCGGCGCCGGTGAAACCGCAGGGCACGCTGATCGCGGGCAGTCCGGCGAGGTTCACCCCGATCGTGTAGATGTCGCAGAGGTACATCGCGAGCGGGTCGGACTTTTCCCCGAGCTTGAAAGCCGGGATGGGCGAGGTCGGCGTCAGGAGAACGTCCACATCGCGGAACGCGTTCAAGAAGTCGCGGCGGATGAGCGTCCGCACCTTCTGCGCGCGCAGGTAGAAAGCGTCGTAGTAGCCGCTCGAGAGCACGTAAGTCCCGAGGATGATCCGGCGCTTCACCTCCGCACCGAAGCCTTCAGCCCGCGACTGGAAATAAAGATCTACAATGTCTTTCGCCTTGGTGGAGCGGTGCCCGTAGCGGATTCCATCGTACCGCGCGAGGTTCGACGACGCCTCCGCCGTCGCGATGATGTAGTAGGTGTCGAGGCAGTGCTCGGTATGCGGCAACGAAACCGGCCGCACCTCGCAACCCAGCCCGCGGTAATGCTCGACCGCGCGCTCCACCGCCGCTGCGACCTCGGGATCCAATCCGGCGCCGAAATATTCGCGCGGAATGCCGATACGCCAGGGGCCGCGCCGGCCGGCAAGCTCCGCCCGGTAGTCCGGAATCTCCGTGCGCAAGGAAGTTGAATCACGTTCGTCGTGCCCGGCGATCGCGCCGAGCAGGATCGCGGCGTCCTCCACGGTGCGCGTCATCGGGCCGATCTGGTCGAGGGAAGACGCGTAAGCCACCAGGCCGAATCGGGAAACCAGACCGTAAGTCGGCTTGAGGCCGACCACGCCGCATAACGCGGCCGGCTGGCGGATTGATCCTCCGGTATCGGAACCGAGCGTCGCGATTGCCTCCCCGGCCGCCAGCGCCGCGGAGCTTCCGCCCGAGGAGCCTCCCGGAACGCGCGTGAGGTCCCACGGATTGGAGGTCGGGTGAAACGCGGAATTCTCCGTCGATGACCCCATCGCGAACTCGTCGCAATTGAGCCGACCCCAAAGCACAGCGCCGGCGCCGCGGAGGCGCGTCGTCACCGTCCCGTCGTAGGGGGAAATAAAATCGGCCAGCATCCGGCTCGAGGCCGTCAGGGGCTGATCCTTCACCGCAATGACATCCTTAAGACCGATCGGTATGCCCTCGAGCGGGCCGCGGGATTGACCGGAGGCACGGCGGGCATCGGAAGCCTCCGCCTGCGCGAGCGCGTCGGCGGCGTCGCGGGAATTGAAGGCCCGGACCGAGGGCTCGACGGCTTCCGTGCGGGCGATCACGGCCCGCGTGAGTTCGACCGAAGATATCTCGCGCTTCGCCAGACATTCCGCGAGTTCGGCGAGGGATTGGAAATGGAGCGGGACCGCCATCGACGTTTACTCCACCACCTTCGGTACCACGACCATGTGATCCCGCTGCGCGGGCGCGTTACGCAAAGCATCCGCGACCGGGAGGCCCGCACGCGCCGCATCCTCGCGCCACACGTTGTTCACGGCGGCGGCGTGCGCGGAGGGCTCAACCCCGTTGACGTCGACCCGGCCGAGGGCCTCGACACGCTGGAGGATGCCGGCGAGTTGCGAGCCGAAGACGGCTTTCTCCTCCGGCGTGAGCGCGAGGCGGGCCAGCTTCGCGACGTGCTCGATATCAATTCGCGGGGTGTCGGCCATGGTCACTTGCGAATCTGCCAGCCCGTCGCGGCGACGATCTCGTCCTGAGTCTTCTGGAAGACCTTATTCACCTCGTCGTCCGTGAGCGTGCGGGAGGCGGAGCGGAACGAGAGCCCGAAGGCCAGGCTCCTCTTCCCTGCAGGGAGTCCGGCACCATGGTAGACGTCGAACACCTCGACCCGCTCGACGGCGAACGCGTCACCGGCGGCCGCGCGGGCCACCGCCAGAAGCCGCAACCGGGCGTCACCGGCGGGAACGTTCTCGTCCACCACGAGCGCCAGATCGCGCAGGGCGGCCGGGAACAGACTAAACTCGGCGAAACGGCGCGCGCCGGCGGCTGCGGGGAGCTTATCGGGCAGCATGGCGAAACATCCGGCGTATACCCGCCCTTCGATGCCGAGGGACTTCAACAGCGCGAGGTTCACCAAACCGGCCTGCGCGGTCCAACCGCGGACGATATCGCCGTAGGTGGCGCAATGACCCGCCTGCCAGCCGGCGCCGGCTTGGACGGACGCGCCGCCGTGTTCCTCCAGCGCGACACCCGCCGTCCGCGCCAGCGCGACCACATGGTGCTTGGCCGAGAAGAAATCGGCCCCCTCGCGGACTTTCCATGACCGGTCACCCACCGGCTCCGCGATCACGAAGGCCACGGCCGCGCATTCCAAGGCATGGCCGCCCTCCTCGATGAAGACGCGGCCCGTTTCGCAGAGGCGCGTCGCGACGACGCCGCGGGATTGGTTGAGGCGCAGCGACTCGAGCAGTCCGCCGAGCAGCGACGGCCGCAAGTGGCTTTGATCGTCCACGAATGGATTGGCCAGCCCGACATTGTGGGCCGCCACTCCGGCGGACCAAGCGGCAACCTCCTTGGCGGAGCGCAACGTGTAGGTCACGCACTCGTGGAAGTCGTGCCCGACCAGATATTCGGTGGCACGGCGATTGAAGAGCACCACGGGATCGTCGTCGGAAACCAAGGCCGGCGACTGCACGACCGAGGGCGGAATCTTTTCCGTGCCGTGGAGGCGCAAAACCTCCTCGACGAGATCGATGGGGCGATCGAGGTCGTCGCGCCAACTCGGGACGGCGACGGTCCAAGCCGGACCGCGGGCCGGATGGGTGGTCGGTTCCTCCCGTGTGACCGCGAGCTCCAATGATTCGAAAGCCGCACGCATGTCGGCCGCCGGAATGTCAAAGCCGAGACGGTCGGTGATGAAGTCGTGCGTGACGACGATCTCGCGCTGCCACGGGACATTGCCGCCCACACGGAAAGCCGGTCCAACCACCTCTCCGCCGGCGGTTTCAAGGATCAGGTCAATCGCCCGCCAAGCCGCTTCAATGGAGGAGTGCGGATCTACCCCTCGCTCGTAGCGGTAGGAGGAGTCGGACGAAAGTCCGAGCCGGCGTGACGTTGCACGAATGGACTGACGCCGGAAGACGGCGCACTCGAGGACAAGGTCGGTCGTTTCCGCGGAAACCCCGGAGTCGACCCCACCCATGATGCCGGCGACGACCACGGGGTTGGCGGCGTCGGCGATGACGAGCATGCCGACGGCAAGGCTACGCTCCTTGCCGTCGAGGGTCGTGATCTTCTCCCCTTCGGTCGCGGGGCGCACGATGATGCGTGATCCACCCAGGCGCTTCGCGTCGAAGGCGTGGAGCGGCTGGCCCGTCTCGAGCATCACGTAGTTGCCCACATCCACGACGTTGTTGATCGGACGCAGCCCGACGGCCGTGAGACGATCCTGCAGCCAGGCGGGGCTGGGACCGATCTTCACGCCGCTGATGACATGCGCGGTGTAGAGCGGGCAGTCCTCGGGGCTCTCGACGGAAACTCCCGCCAGCAGATCGATTCGGGCCGGCACACCGGATACATCTCCGCGGAACTTCTCCTGCGGGTACGCGAGCGGGAGCCGGAACCAGGCGGCGAGTTCGCGCGCGATGCCGAGGTACGACTGGCAATCGGGACGGTTGGGTGTGATCTCGATGTCGAACACCGTGTCGCCGGGGGGCAGCACCGTGTTGATCGGCAGGCCGAGTTCCGGGCGATTCGCGAGAATCAGGAGCCCGCTGTGCTCGCCGCCGAGGCCGATCTCATCGGGCGAGCACATCATGCCATCGGAGGACTGGCCGCGGATCTTCGACTGCTTGATGCGGAAATCACCGGGCAACACGGCTCCCGGCAGGGCCACGAAGACGCGGTTGCCGGCGTCGCAATTATGCGCGCCGCAGACGATGGTCTTCACTCCGCCCGCGGGACCGACATCGACGGTGCAAACCGAAAGCTTGTCGGCATTGGGATGCTTAGCGCGGGTGAGGATCTCGCCGACGACCACGTGCTCGAGCTTGGGCGCGCCGGTGGTGTGCACCGACTCGACCTCGAAGCCGAGGAACGTGATCGCCCGGGAAATCTCCTCCACCGATGCGGTGAGCGGGACGTAGTCGCGGATCCAGTTAAGGGAAATCTTCATGGCTGCCTTGAACGCGGCTCAGGCGAATTGGCGCAGGAAGCGCACGTCGTTCTGGTAAAAATAACGGATGTCATCGATCCCGTAGAGCAGCATGGCGAGTCGCTCGAGGCCCATGCCGAAGGCGTAGCCGCTCCAGACATTAGGATCGTAGCCGACCGCCTCGAACACGGCGGGATCAACCATGCCGCAGCCACCGATCTCGATCCACGGCTTGTTGACCTTCGGGAGGTGAGAGGCGGCAAGGTCGACCTCGAAGCTGGGCTCGGTGTAGCCAAAGTAGTGCGGCCGGAAGCGGGTCTTGGTGTCCTTCCCAAGCAGTGAAGCGAAGATGTAGTCGAGTAACGCCTTCAGGTCGCGCACGGTGACGTTGCGATCGACGCAGAGGCACTCGAGCTGGTGGAAGTTCGCGCTGTGGGTCGCGTCGGAGGTGTCGCGGCGATAGACGCGCCCCGGCGAGACGATGCGGATCGGCGGCGCGCCCTTGAGCATGGTGCGGATCTGCACCGAGGAAGTGTGGGTGCGCAGCAGGTAGCGCTCGCCGGCCGTCTTTTTCGCGACGTTCCCGAAGCGGGCGCCGGCGGGGAAGTAAAACGTGTCCTTCTCGTCGCGCGCCGGGTGGTCGGCGGGCGTGTTGAGCGCGTCGAAGCAGTAGTACTCGCTCTCGACCTCCGGCCCGTCGGCGACCGTGAAGCCGGCCTTGCGGAGAATCCGGCACATCTCCTCGCGCACGAGGGTGAGCGGATGGCGCGTGCCGGGACCCGCGTCAGGCGACGGCAACGTCGGATCGACCACGGGCCCGAGCTGCGCTGCCAGTTCGGCGTCGGCGATGCGGGCGAGCGTCGCGTCGAGATGCTCCTGGAGGCGGGCTTTGGCCTCGTTGACCAGCCGTCCAACGACCGGGCGCTGTTCCTTGGGCACGCCGCCCATCTGCTTCATCAGGGCCGTGAGCTCACCGTTGGGGCCGACATAGCGGGCCTTGGCGGCCTCGAATTCCGGGCGCGCGCGCACCGCGGGCAATTCGGCGGCGGCCTTGGCGAGGAGGGCATTGAGTTGTTCCTGCATGAAGGAAAGTGAACGGAAGTCGGGAAGAGACAAAAGGGCGATTCTCGGCGGGCGCGAGGGGCGCCCAAAAAAGAAGGACGGCATCCCGCTGATGCGGGACCCGTCCTCCGGCGTTCGGGGCGAGCCCGCCCGGGGCTCGCGTCGAGGATCAGGCCTTCGGCGCGGCGGCCTTGGCCTTCAACGCGTCCTGGGCCTGCTTGACCAAGGCATTGAACGCCACCTCGTCGTGAATCGCGAGATCGCTCAGGACCTTGCGGTCGAGGGTGATATTGGCGGCCTTAAGGCCCTCGATGAAGCGGCTGTAACTGATGCCGGCGTTACGGCACGCGGCGTTGACGCGCACGATCCAAAGCCCGCGAAAATCGGACTTCTTCTTGCGGCGGGCACGGTAGGCGTACTGCCAGGCGTGCTGGACGGCTTCCTTCGCGTAGCGAAAGAGCTTCGATTTGCTGCCGAAGTAGCCCTTGGCGTACTTCAGCACTTTCTTGCGGCGCTTGCGCGACGCGGGACCGTTGGTTGAGCGAGCCATGTTGGTTTTTTCCTTTTTGGATTAGTCGCCCGCAGGTCGGCTTGGGTGATTCACCCGCGGAGCGAAGTTATGGTTTCAGCGGCTGACCTGTAACGGGTTACAGGCCGAACGGCAGGGCGCGCAGGAGCGGGCGCGCATGACCATCAGCCACGAGCTTGTCCCGGGTCGCACGACGCTTTTGCTTCGTG
>JAURJO010000177.1 GCA_030832235.1 Verrucomicrobiota bacterium | reverse complement strand
ACGCCGCCGATTCCGCGCTCCTTGAGCCGCTGGCCCCGGGCAACTACACGCTGCAAGCGGCTGCGACCCCGCTTAACGCGCAACAAGCCGCCGCCGCCAATGCACCCAGCCAGATCGGCGCGGTGCTGGTCGAGGTCTACGAGATTCCCTGAGCAGCGCCGGCCGCCGGGCCGGTCACTTCAGCTCCGTCACCCGGCTCCGCTTCGCGGCCGTGTCGACCTCGACCGACCATTGCGTCCGGCGACCCGCCTCCAAGGCGCGCGCAGCCGCGCCTTCCGGCTCGAAGAAACCGGCGCCCTGGACCAGTTCCACTCCACAAAGTCCTAGGCCAATCTCCGTCATCCGCGCCTGAACGCGTAAAGCCCCCTCATCGACCGTCGCCACCCCGGCCGGTGTCGCCACGGCGAAGACCGATCCCCGCGCAGCCAGCAACCGCTTGACGGTCACCCTGGCCTCGCCGCGGATCAGCCGCAGACGCGTCCGGGATACACTCGGCTCCGCCTTCCACTCGACCGGCTTCAGCGCCGTCGAGAAGGGCGCCTGCAGGAGTTCCTCCACTTCAACCTCCGAGTCAGGACCAAGCTCCAGCGTGGCCCCGTTCGAAAACGCGAGCGTGGCCAGCGAGCGGCGGCCGCTGATCAGACGGGAATCAACGCGCACGCGATCCTCGGCCTTCGCGGGCTTCACCACGTCTCCGGTGCGCACGGCCAGCTCGCCGGTCACGGCCGTCACCGTCAGCTGGCCCGGACGTGTCAAAACCATCTCGGCTCCAAGGAGAGGAATCGTCGCCGCCGCCAGCAGCGCCGGCACCACCGCGATCCACCAGGGCCCCGGGTTTGTTTTCATGCCTGCGGGGTAAGCGACGCGGACGAACCAGCAAGCATCTTTGCCGCGGCGCGCTTGCGCTGAAGCGAGGCGCGGCGTTCCTTCCCGCCATGCTGCGATTCACCCTCCTCGCGCTCGCCGTTTTCCTGGCGGCGCCTCTGTTCGCGATGAACCACACCGGCCGACCTGAGGATTTGCGGCCCTTCGCCGCCGCCGAAACTCCGGGCGGCCCCGGTCCCGGCGACCTCGTGCCCAACTTCCGTCTCACCGATCACCGAGGCACCACGCGCGAACTCTACTACGAGTCCACCGTTCGCGCCGTGGTCCTGGTGTTCACCGGCACCGGCTCGCCGCGCGCGATGCAGACCGCGTCCTCGCTGCGCGCGCTTCGGGCGCGTTACGCGGCGTCGGACGTTATCATCTGGCAGATCGACTCCTCCGCGGCCGTCACCGCGACCGCGTTGTCGGCGGAGCAGGCCCTGTTCAACAACGACCTGCCGGTGCTGCGCGACGAGGCCCAGCTCGTCGCCTCCGAGCTTGCGGTCACCCGGCAGACCGAGGCGTTCGTGCTCTCGCCGGGCCCGGGCTCGGTGATCCTCTACCGCGGCCCCCTCGACAACGCCGATCCGGCGTCGTTCGCCGCTGCCTCGGAAAATCATGTCGCGGCCGCCCTCGACGCCGCGCTCGCCGGCCGCACCCCCGCCCGCGCCCGGCTCGCGATGCCCGCCACGGCGCCGCGCATCGACCTACCGCCGGCGCCGTCGATCAACTACGCGACCGACGTCGCGCCAGTCGTCCAGCGGCGCTGCATCTCCTGCCACTCACCGGGCAACATCGCTCCGCACTCCTACACGCGTTTCGAGGACCTCTCTTCCCGCGCCAACTCCATCCGCTCTACCCTGCTCACGCGCCGCATGGCGCCCTGGCACGCCGACGCCGAGTACGGCGCGTGGTCCAACGACGTGGCGCTCACTCCGCTCGAGAGCGCCACCCTGCATGCCTGGGTGAAGGCCGGCGCCCCGCGCGGAAGCGGTGCGGATCCGATCGCGGCCGTCCCGTCCGGCTCCGCGGCCGTCTGGCCTCTCGGCCAGCCCGATCTCGTCCTCACCATCCCGCGCCAGTCGATCCCCGCCACGGGCAAGATCGACTACGCCTACCTCACCGTCGCCGTCCCCGTGGACCGCGAGCGTTGGTTGAGGGCTGCCGTGGTACGACCCGGCAACCCGAAGGTCGTCCACCACGCCCTCGTCTTCGAGGGCACGCTCTTCGACGTGCTCGCCGCCGCCGGCGGCCAGGGTGGATTTTTCGCGGGGTACGTGCCGGGACTCGCCCAAACCTGGTACCCGGCCGGCAGCGGCAAACGCGTGCGCAAGGACTCCGCGCTCACGTTCCAGATGCATTACACGACGAGCGGAACACCCGAGACCGATGAGACGCAGATCGGGCTCTACTTCACCGACACCCCGCCCGCCCGGGAGCTGCAGACGCGTTCCGCCTACTCCCCGATCCTTCCGATCAACACCATTTCCATCCCCGCCCGGACGCGTGAGTACCAGCGGGAGGCTTCTTTCACGCCCTCCGCGACGCGGGACGTCATGCTCTACGAACTCAGCCCGCACATGCACTACCGCGGAAAATGGTTCCGCTACGACGCCCTGTATCCTGACGGCACGACGGAGACCCTGCTCAACGTGCCGCAGTACGACTTCAACTGGCAGTCCGGCTACCGGCTCACCGAGCCCAAGCGGCTCCCCGCCGGAACCCAGATCCGCGTGCGCGGCGCCTTCGACAACTCGCCTCAGAATCCGTTTAACCCCAACCCGAATGTCGTCGTGCGCGGCGGCGACCAGACGGATGGCGAGATGTTCATCGGCTACATCAACTACGCCGAACTCGGAGAAAAAGCCCCTTCCCGCGCGCCGTCCTTCGCCGCCAATCTCTCCGCCCGCGCGCGCGTCGGCGAGGTGTTCCGGATGACGCTCGACGCGGGCACGGCGACGTCCGTCACCGCCGCGGGTTTGCCCGAAGGATTGAGCATCGCCGGCAACGTGATTTCCGGCACGCCGAAGGCCGCCGGCCGCTCGGCCGTGCGCGTCACCGCCGCCAACGCCGTGGGCTCCGCCGCCTCGCTGCTCGATCTCACGGTCGCCTCCGCGACCGGCGCCCCGGAGTTCACCGCCCAACCGCGTAGTGTGCGCGCGCGCCTCGGCTCCAACGTCACCTTCACCGCGTCGGTCGCCGCCTCTCCGGCCACGACCTACACGTGGTACGTGCGCGGCGGAGAGTTCTGCAACACCGAGGGACCGGTGCTCTCGCTCACCAACGTGACCGCGGCCCACGCCGGCGACTGGGTCTGCGTCGCCACCAACGCCGCCGGCACCACCCGCAGCGAACCCGCGAGCCTGTCTCTGGAGTTCAGCGGGCTGGTCAACCTTTCCGCCCGCGCGAGCGTCGGCACCGGCGCGAACGTCGTCATCCCCGGCATCACCGTGCGCGGAACGAAGCCGAAGACGCTGCTCATCCGCGCGGCCGGCCCCGCCCTCGCCGCCTTCGGCGTCGGCGGCACGCTCGCCAACCCCGTGCTCGGCGTCTTCGACGCCGCGGGCGACCGCGTGCTCGCCAACGACAATTGGTCCGACGTGCCGAACCTGGCCGAGCTCCGCGCCACCACCGCCGCCCAGGGCGCGTTCACGCTCCCGGAGGGCAGTCGCGACGCCGCCATGCTCGTCACCCTCCCGCCCGGCAGCTACACCGTACAGGTGGCCGGCGCGGGCACCGGCGCCGCCGCGCAAGGCGTCGCCATCGTCGAGGTCTACGAGGCTGACGCCAATCCCAGCACCCTCGTGAACCTTTCCTGCCGCGCGAATGTCGGCGTCGACGACAACATCCTCATCGCGGGCTTCGCGATCTCCGGCTCCTCGCCGAAGCGCGTGCTCATCCGCGGGGTAGGCCCCACCCTCGGAGCCCTCGGCGTGCCCGGCGTGTTGGCCGATCCGCGGCTCGAGGTCGTCAACCAGGCGACCGGCGCCACCGCCGCCGCCAACGACAATTGGACGACCGACCTCACCTCCGTGTTCTCATCCGTGGGCGCCTTCGCGCTCAACCCCGGCAGCGCCGACGCCGCCTTGGTCGTCACGCTGCCTCCGGGCTCGTACACCGCCAAGCTGAGCGGCGCCAACCGCGGCACCGGCGTGGCGCTGGTCGAGGTCTACGAGCTGCCCTGAGCTGGCGCGACTGCGTCAGGCGAACATCAGGCGGCAGACAATCACCGAGGCGACGACGCCCGTGAAGTCCGCGGCAAGTCCCGCCGCCACGGCGTGCCGCGTGCGGCGCACCGCCACGGAACCGAAGTAGACCGCAATGACGTAGAACGTCGTCTCGGTGCTGCCCATGATCGTGCCCGCCATGCGCGCGGTGAGGGAATCCGGACCGACGCGTTGCACGAGCTCGGCGAACAGCGCGGTCGTCGCGCCGCCGCTGAGCGGCCGCACGAGCGTGATCGGCAGCAGGTCAGGCGGGAACCCGAGCGGCGTGAGCAACGGCGAGAGCAGTCGCTGCATGAACTCGATGCCGCCCGCGCCGCGGAACATGCCCACCGCGACCAGGATCGCCACGAGGAACGGGATGATGCGCAGCGAGACCGAGAAACCTTCTTTCGCCCCCTCCACGAACTCCTCGTAAACCTTCACGCCGCGCAGCGACGCGTAGACAGGGAAGAACGCGATGAGGAACGGTACCGCCAGCAGGGAAAGGGTGCCGATACCCCGCAGCATCATGCTTTGAGCCGCGACATCAGGCGCCGCCGCGGGCGCCTTGCCGTCGAAAAGCGCGCCGTGCACCGCGGCCGTGAAGGCCCGCTGGCTTTCCGGTGCGACGGTGATCCAGAGCCAGAGCCCGAGCACCCCGGCAACCAAGAGGGCGATCACCGCGCGTCCGCGTGCCGAAAGCGGGGCCGGCTCCGGCGGCAGCTCCGGGTCCGTCGTGCCTCCACCGGCCGCGGTGACGGCAACCGCCGTCGTTTCTCCCGGACCCGCCGGCTCCACGCGGAACATCCGCCAGTTCTGCATCCATTTCACCGCCGAGATGCCGGCGAGCGTGGAACATAAAGTGGCGATCAGCGCTGTGCCGACGATCGCGGTCGGGTCCTGTGACTTCTGCGCCGCGAGGATCGCTATCGTTGTCGCGGGGATCAGCTGGATGCTGCTGGTGTTGATCGCGAGGAAGGTGCACATCGCGTTCGTCGCGGTGCCCGGACGCGGATTGAGCGCCTCGAGATGCCGCATCGCGCGCAGCCCGAGCGGCGTGGCGGCGTTGGCAAGACCGAGCATGTTGGCGGCGAGGTTCATCACCATCGCGCCCATCGCGGGATGATTCTCCGGAACCTCGGGGAAAAGCCGGCGTAATACCGGGCGCAGCCCGCCAGCGATGACCTGCACCAGGCCGCTGCGCTCCGCCAACCGCATGAGCCCGAGCCAGAGGGCCATCACGCCGGCCAGCGGCAACGCGATCTTCATTACCGCCAGATCCGCCATCGCGAACGCTCCGTCCGTCACCTCGCGCAGGCGACCCGCCGCCGCCCCGACGAGCACCGCGATCACCACCATCCCGAGCCAGAGGCCGTTCAGCATCGGCCCGACCTAAGCCCGCCCGACGCGCCTCGCCAGCGAAAACCAGGCGGAAAGCGGCGCCCAATCCCACTGGGCTCGCCGTTGCGATTGTTGCCGTGGTGCAGCTGGCAGCGCTCAGACTGCGCTGGGAAGGGCGAGTGCCCCCAGTTCGTCTAGGCTTCCTCATCCGCGGAAGGCTTCGGAGGACAAGTCGCAGAGTACCAAGCGAGCGGGATCAAAGGGAAACGGGCGGAATGAGCCTCCCAGGGATCCGAGGGGGACGCCCTCGGCTACATCGCACGCGTCTCGCAACGAATGTCCGTCCGGTGCTTCCGGACGAAAGGCATCCGATGTGACCGCGACCGTTTGCCGCGGACTACTTTGCCCGCCGGAAACACGTTGTCGCCGGATCCACGTCGGGACACATTGCCACCATGAAAACGCCCCGCCGGCCTACGCTCCTTCCCGTCGTTTTGATCGCACTGGCATTCTTCACCGGAATCGCCACCGCCGCGGAAACCATTCCGGCGCCCGCGGCCCCACTCGGCGCCGGCGTGGTCGCGCCGGACTTCGCGACCCAGGATCCCGCGGGCAAGACCGTGCGCCTTTCGGACTTCCGCGGCAAAGTGGTCGTCCTCGATTTCTGGGCGCCGTGGTGCGGGCCGTGCATCGCCGCGATGCCGCACACGCAGGAAGTAGCCGCCCAGTACAAGGACCAGGGTGTCGTCGTCCTCGGCTCATGCACGAGCGACACCCGCGCGTCGTTCGAACGCTGGGTGAAGGCCAACGCGTCCAAGTATCCCGACATCAAATGGAGCCATGACGCCGCCGAACGGGCGCCAGGCCGGGCTTCCCTCGCGCTCTACGGCGTGCGCGGCATCCCGACGCAGTACATCATCGATCGCGAGGGCCGCATCGTGGATTCAGTCGTGGGTTACATGCCGGGAGAGAAGATCCTCGACGGCGCGCTGGCCAAGGCCGGCATCAAGGTCGATCCGGCGGTGGTCGCGAAAGCCGAGTCCGACCTGAAGAAACGGGAGACGATGCGTTCCCTGCCCAAGCAAGCCGGTCCGGCCCCGATTCCGCTGCGCCCGGTAAAGCCCGCGAACGACTCCGGAAAGAATTGAGACGAACACCCACTCCATCAGGTCATGCGCACCCTGTTTTCAAGCCCTCTCCTGACGCTGGGACTTCTCGTCGCCCCGCTGGGCGCGGGCGAGCCCGCCAAGACTCCTAAGACCGAGGCGCCGCAGCGTGCGCCAACCCTCGCCAACGTCGCCTATGGAAGCCACGAACGGCAGGTGCTCGACTTCTGGCGCGCGGAATCGGCGCGACCCGCGCCGTTGGTTTTTCACATTCACGGCGGCGGCTGGGTGAATGGCGACAAGGCGCGGGTCTCCGGTCTGGAACGCTACCTCGCGGCCGGAATCTCGGTCGTCTCGATCAACTACCGTTTCGTGACGCAGGCGATCCGCGCCGGCGTGGAGCCTCCGGTGCGCTGGCCGTTGGAGGACGCCACCCGCGCCCTGCAATTTGTCCGCAGCCGCGCCGTCGAGTGGAACCTCGATGCCGGACGCGTCGGCGCCACCGGCGGATCAGCCGGCGCCTGCTCCAGCCTGTGGCTCGCGTTCAATGACGACCTTGCGGATCCTGCGAGCTCCGACCCGGTCGCCCGCCAGTCGACCCGCCTGTGGTGCGCGGCCGTGAGCGGGGCGCAGACGACCCTCGATCCGGCGCAGATGAAGGAGTGGACGCCCAACAGCCGCTACGGCGGCCACGCGTTCGGCTTCATGCCCGACCCGGGCGACCTGCGCAGCCGCGACACCCAGTTCGCGCCGTTCCTCGCCGCCCGCGATCGCCTCCTGCCGTGGATCCGGAAATATTCACCGTTTGAACACGCCGGCGCCGGCGATCCACCGGTCTATCTCCAGTACGGTGCTCCGCCCGCCTTGGGCCAGGATCAGAAGGATCCCACGCACACCGCCAACTTTGGCGTGAAACTGCAGGAACGACTGCGCGCCGCGGGCGTGCCGTGCGAACTGGTCTATCCCGGAGCGCCGGAGGTCCGGCACGCGGACGTCACCGCCTATCTCATCGCGACCCTCAGCCGCGCACGCTGAACACGGGCGGCCCGCGAGGCGCACCGTCACTTCACGACCGGGCGCAGCACCATGTTGCGGTACGACACCGCACCGTGGTCGCCCTGCAGGTAGATGGGGCCGGGGCGGAGTTCGTCGGACCACATCGCGCCGCCGGTGCAGCCGAGGAGCGGCTGGTTGTCGATGATGACGCGCCCGTTGAGAACGATCGTCGCGTGGCGGTCGACAAGAGTGATGTCGAGCGTCTGCCATTCGCCGGCCGGCTTCTCGGCGGCGACCGAAGGCGTGATGCGGCTGTAGACAGCGCCCATGTTGTGGGAATCGAGGGCCTTCCCGAACGAGTCCATGACCTGGATCTCGTAGATGCCGCGCAGGTAGACGCCGCTGTTGCTGCCCTTGGGCACGTTGACCTCGAGCTTGAGGTTGAAGTCCTCGAATTCGCGCTCGGTACGGAGATTCGCGGTACGCGGAGCCGGCTTACCCGGGGGATGATCCGGCGGCCGATTGACGAGATTGCCCTGCTCCACCGACCAGGCGCTCTTGAGATTCTCCTCCTTCACGCGCCAGCCGGCGAGGTCACGTCCGTTGAAGAGCGCCACCGGCTCACCGAGCTTCACCTTGGCAAGATCGGGCCGTGCCGGCAGCGGCGGGATGCGACGGCCGGAAAAATCGGCGCGATCGGCACCATTGCCGGCGGGACGCGGCGTCACGCGGGTGCCGCGGAGCAGATCCCCTTCGAGGCGCGCGGTGACCGTTTCGGTGAGTTGCTGCCGCCGCACGACCTTACCCGCGGCATCCTTGCGCTCGACATCGCGCACGCGCGTGAGCGTCAGCACGCCGTCGGCGACGTGGACATGGGCCGCCGGGAGTACGCTTCCCCCTCCCCAGAGGATGGCGCCGTCGAGCCAACCCCCACGATCGTCGACCTCGAGCCATCCCGCGGCCCCGTTGGGCAAGGTGAGCGCCCAGCGGCCCGCGAAGGGTCCCGCGGCCGATGGAGCGGCGGCGAAGGCGAAGGAGGCGAGGAAGATGGCACCGGCGAGACCGGCCAGGCGACGGAGGCTGGAGGGGATCATAGGGGAATGCGGCGGAGCTTCACGCGGGGGACGCGGAACGCCAGCCCGGTTTCAGCCGGAACCGATCGGCGAACCCCTCGCGGCATCGCCTGGATCCGCGCTGCTTGCGCCAACCAGCCCATGCGAGGAACGTCCGCCTCATCCTCGCATGAAGATCATCCGACGTTCCGCCGTGCTGAACCTCACGCTTGCCGGAATCCTTGCCGCCCAGACCACCCGACCCGCCGGCGAAACCACGCTCCACCTTGATATCGGCAACGGCATTCGGGCGGTTTCACCGTCGCGAGTGACCGTGCCGGCCGGCGAGCGCGTGCAGATCGTCGGCCCGGAGGCCCGCGTAGGTTTCGGTTACCTCTGGACGCGCAACAACCGCGCGCTGCCGGGCGCGACCGATCGCAGCCTCGTCCTGGACTCCGTCACCGCGGCTGACGCCGGCTCCTACGCCTGCCTTCATACCAGTCCCACGGCGCTGCCCGTTCCCTCCCAGACACTCGTGCTCGGCGTCGGACCCGTCGACCGCCTCCTCAACATCTCCACCCGCGCGGAACTTGGCGCCGGACCGGAGGCGACGGTCACGGCCGGCTTCGTCGTCGCTTCCTCCGGGACGGCGAAAAAGGTCATCGTGCGCGCGGTCGGCCCGGCACTCGCGCAATTCGGAGTGGCCAACCCGTTGCGCGCTCCTGTGCTTCGCATCCTCGATGCCACCGGGCGCCCGTACGAGAACGGCTACGCCTATCCCGCGGTCGTCGGCGGCCTGACCTACGAACAGGACCTCGCCGACTCTCTCGCCCGCAGCGGCGCCTTCCCGATCCCGCGCGGAACCCGCGACGTTGTTGTGATGATGCCTTTCCCCGCCGGACTTTACACCGCGCAGGTCACGAGCGCCGACGGCGGCACCGGAACCGTGCTGGTCGAAATCTACGAGGTGCCCTGAGGCAGCGGACCTCAGCCCGCCTTGGGGTCGGGGAACTCACGGCTCCGCACCTTCGCGATCGGTACACCGGCCACGTCGATACGGGAAAGATCGCAGGGGCCGAGACCGGCGCGCTCGGCCATCACCAGGTGATTGTCGCCGGGCAGGAACGGCGCGATGCCGCGCGACGCGCGCAGGTTGTCGAAGCCCATCACGGCGGTCCCGACCGCGTCGGTCGCCACCGGGTTGAATCCGCAGATGATCACGCCCGGCGAGGCGATGCGCTGCGTGCGGCCCTTCACCCACGGTCCCTCCGCCCAGTTGAGCGTCGTGATGCCGTCGATGAGACCGAGATGGATGGGGCGTGCCTCGCAGATGTCGGACACGATGCGAGGCACGCGGTAGCCGCCGTCGTTCGGCGTGAAAAATTCGCGCTTGGAACCCGGCGGATCGAAGGGCGCCGCGTTCTCGGCCACGCCCCATCCCTTGAGATTGTGCAAACGACCGCGGCCTTTCACACCGTCTTCCGAGGGCGCATCGT
>JAURJO010000176.1 GCA_030832235.1 Verrucomicrobiota bacterium | reverse complement strand
GCAGCGCACGGACTTCGCGGTGAGCGTCGATGCGGCCGCCGGTATCTCCACCGGCGTGAGCGCGTATGCTCGCACGGTGACGATCCGGACGCTGGCGTCTCCCGATGCGCGCCCCGAGCAGCTGGTACAGCCCGGACACATCTTCCCGCTTCGCGCCAAGACCGGAGGCGTGCTGGAGCGCGCGGGCCACACGGAGGCGGCGGTGGATCTTGCGCTCCTCGCCGGGCTTTCGCCGGCCGGAGTAATCTGCGAGCTGGTGAACGACGACGGCTCGATGCAGCGCCTGCCGCAGCTGCTCGAGTTCAAGCGCCGCTTCGGGCTTAAGATGATCTCGATCGGCGACCTCATCGCGTACCGTCTGCGTCGCGACACGCTGGTGGAAAAGGTTTCCGAGGGTGAGCTGCCGACGCGTCACGGGCGTTTCCAACTTCAGGTCTTCCGCTCACGGCTTGATCGGAGACATCATCTCGCCCTTTCCCTCGGCGACCTTTCGAAGGAGCCGCCGCCGTTGGTCCGAGTGCAGACGGCCAATCCGCTGGCCGATGTTTTCGGTCCGCCCGGCGAGTCCCGCGTGGTTGACGCGAGCCTCGCGGCGATCGCGGCGGAGGGCCGGGGCGTGCTGGTTTACATGGAGCCCGCGGGTGGGGGAGAAGCGGTCGTGAAACAGCTTTCGGCAACGACCGGCCAAACGGGTTCCCTGCCCATGGATCTGCGGGACTACGGCATCGGCGCGCAGATCCTGCGTTCGCTTGGTCTCCGGCGGATCCGCGTCCTCACGCGGCACCCCCGAAAGGTCGTCGGCCTGGAAGCCTACGGCATCGAGCTCGTCGAGCAACGCGCGCTCTAGGTCAGGTGGCGATCGGGAAGGGTCACCTGGGCTGCTTCGGGCTATTCCGCCGGCCTGGGGTGGGATAGCGGAGCGGCTCTCAAAGGTTGTCGCGGAAGATGCGCAGCACGGACCAGCAGCCTTCGGGGTCCTCCTTGATGTCGGCGAAGAGGCTCGGTTTATCCATGAACGGGCTGTAGCCGGGAAGCTTCGCGATATCAGGGTCGTCGAGATTGCGAAACCCCATCGACCAATCACTGAAGCGACGTTCCGGGAGGGTGCCCTCCAGGACCACCGAGCAGGCGCGGTGCCGCTCGTCGCTGGCGATCTTCGAGTAAAGTTCGCGCACGCGGACCGAGTCACCCTCCAGCACCTGCAGAAAGAGCCCGGCTTTGTAGAGCAGCATGCCCGTGATCCCGAGGCGGGAGTTCTTCTCCCGGGCGACCGTGAGCAGTTCGGCGAGATCCGCGGGACCGAATTTTCGGCGGGCGGAACTGACGTACATGAGGAAGTGGAGGCCGGAGCCGGCTCCGGAGGCGACACCTCCGGCAGGGTTGGGAACATCGGGGGTTTTCATTACGGGTGGTTCCAGCGGCTGACGCCGGGGGTTGGAACCAACCTCGATTTTTCAGCGTGCTCGCCGGGCGTCGAGCGGTTTTTCCGATCCGCGGGATCAGAGTTGCCGACGGTAAAAGTCGAGCGTGCTCCAGTAATTGGCCGGATCGCTCGGGAGGCTCTTCACCGCTGTGCGCGGCGTGTTCATGAAATCGGAGAAGGCCGGATGGGAAGCGAGACCCGGATCGTCAAGGTTGCGGAAGGCCATCCGCCATTCCGCAAAAATACGCTCCCCCGCGTCTCCCTCGTCGATCACATCACAACTGGAAATTCGCGGGTCTTTCCTGATGCGGCCCATCAGGTCGCTTACGGCCGCGGCCGGCCCCTCGAGGGCCTGGATGAAAAGGCCGTCGCGGTAGAGCATCATTCCGGTAACGCCGTCACGCTCGTTATTGAGTCTCGATTTCTCCAACAGCGCCGCGAGTTCCTCCCGTGAAAGTGGCTTCCGGGCGGTGGCCACGTAGAGCACACGATGCAGTGGCCCGGAAGGGGCGGGCGGGGTGGAGGCGGACATCTTGGATTTTGGTTAGGAGCCCGGTCGTGGCACGGCAATCCCCGACGCGAGGAGCGTCGCGCAGTGGGTCGCGACGTCATGCGCGGCGCTCCAGGCCAGCGGACGGCCTTCGCGAATCGCGGCGGCGAACTCGATGAATTCACCGTCGTAGCGTCCGCCCTCGCGGGGCAGGCGCAGGGTCTGCCGGCCGGGCTTGAAACCGCCGCGGCTGTTTTTCAGCAAAAGGCTGACCTGACCTGATTCCAGCGGCAGCACTTCGCAGGTGCCGTTCTTTCCGGTCACACTCAACCGGCGCCGTTCATTGCCGAAGGGATCGGCGAGATTGATGCGGACCGTCGCGGTCGCGCGCCGGTACTCGAGCACGGCCAGTTGGTGGTCGGGCCGACCGTCGTCGCGTGTTGGCGTGCGATGGCTGTGCACCGCGGCGGGCGCGCCGAGCAGGTCGACGATCACGTCGATCAGGTGGCATCCCAGCTCGAGCATCGCTCCTCCCGGAAGATTTGCCGCGTAGGCGCGCTCGGATTCGCCCGCTGGTTTTCCCATGAGCCCCTCGACTTCCATGATTTCCCCGAGCCAGCCCTCCCGCACCGCGCGGCGCAGGAAGACGATCCCCGGGTTGTGCCGGAGCATGTAGCCCATCTGCAGGAGCAGACCGCGGCGCTCGGCGTCAAAACGCATCGCGGAAAACTCCGCGTGATCGGTGGCGCCGGGTTTGTCGAGGTGCACGTGCTTGCCCGCCCGCAATGCGCGCACCGCTGTCGCGCAGGCGTCGGCCAGCGGCGTTTCCACCGCGACCGCCCGCACTGTGGCGTCCGCGAGCAACTGCGCCTCGGTGAGCCGCGGCACACCCTCGTAGGCGGGTCCGCTCGCCTTATCCGTCGCATCGACCAATCCGGCTACGCGCCAGATTTCGTTCAGCGACCGCATCGCCTGCATTTTACCCGCTGCGTGGCCGTGCTCGGTGCCGATCTGGCCGATGCCAATGAGCGTCTGGCGCTCCGCGCCCAGCGTGGCGAGGGGAAGTGCCGT
>JAURJO010000175.1 GCA_030832235.1 Verrucomicrobiota bacterium | reverse complement strand
CGTACGGCCGAACCGGCCGAAGTCCTCGCCGCCCATCTCGGCGTCGATTGTTTTCACTTGGGTCGCGCCGAGCCAGCGCTCGAAGGTGCCGCGCAGGCGTCGGGTGAGCGCCGGGTCGTTGAACGTGGCCGGGGTATACTCGGTCTCGGAAACGGTGATTACCGGCATCCGGTCGTCAGGCAAACCGGCCGCGATCGCCTCGCCGCGGCAGACCCGGCGGATCGCCTCCAGGGTGCGCGCGCGCACGTCGTCGGCGTAGGACCGCACCGTGAGCTGCAGCTTCACCTCATCGGGGATGATGTTGTGCTTGGTGCCGCCATGGATCGATCCGACCGTGATCACCACGGGGTCCACCGGGCGGTTTTCGCGGCTGACGATCGTCTGAAGAGCCAGCACAATGCGGGCGGCGAGCACGACTGGATCCTTCGTGGTGTGTGGGTAGGCGCCGTGGCCGCCGACACCGCGCACGGTGATGTCGACCGAATCCACGTTGGCCATGGCGAAGCCCTCGATCACGCCGACCGTCCCGGCCGGCAGGGTGGCGCTGTCGTGCAGCGCGATCGCGAAGTCGGGTTTGGGAAACTGCCGGTAGAGCCCGCCCGCCAGCATCACCCGGGCCCCCACGCCGGTTTCCTCGGCCGGCTGGCCGACGAATACCACCGTGCCGGACCAGCGGTCCTTGAGCGCGACGAGCGCGCGGGCGGCGCCCACGAGGCACGTCATGTGCACGTCATGGCCGCAGGCGTGCATCACCGGAACCTCCTGCCCGGCGAGATTCTTCATCCGCTTCGTGCTCGCGTAGGGTGCGCCGGTTTCCTCCTGCACCGGCAGGCCGTCCAGGTCGGCGCGGAGCAGCACCGTCGGGCCCTTGCCGTTGCGCAGGACGCCGACGATCCCGAAACCACCGCCGAAACCCTCGGTGACATCAATGCCGGCGGTGCGTAGTTCACGGGCGATGACGCCGGCGGTACGTTCCTCCATCAGCGAGAGCTCAGGGTTCCGGTGCAGATCGGTGTAGAGCGCGAGCAGCGAGGGGAACTCCTTCTCCACGTTGGCAGCGACCGCCCTGCGGAGGGGATTGTCGGCTGCGACCAGCGTGGATTGCAGGCCCGAAACAGCCGTGAACACGGCCGCGAGAAGGAGACGGGTTTTCATGCGAGTTCCGAAGCTTTCCTTCCCCGCGGCAGCGAGGCCAGTTTCTTTGCTCGGCGGGGGATCCAACAGCTACCTAATAACGGTCGCTCCGGGAATGCCGTTGTCGAAGGTGGCCAAATGGAGTCCGGCGGTCTCCGCCACCTGGGCGAGAAAAGCATCGGAAGTTTGGGCGGCCTTCGTGCACCAGGCCGGCGGTTTCGGTGAAGGGGCCTGTTCCACAAAGCCGCCGGCCGTGCGCTTCATCACGGCGAGCGCGTCGCGGGCCTCGGGCAGCGAGTAACCGAAAGCCTGCATGGATACCCGGATGAATCCCAGTTCGGCCAGCGCGCAGGTCGCGAGCGATTGAAAGCCCGCTTTGGCGGCCCACGCGTGGAACGCGGCATGATCCTCGGCGTCCGCATGCCACCAAGCGAGCAGCGCGTTGACGTCCAGAAGATACTTCACGGGAAGTCGGCCAGCAGGGCCCTGATCTCATCCCGCGACACCTTCGCCGGCTTTCCTCGGCCGGGATCGAAGGGCAGGCCTGATTCCGGGTGCCGGCGGACGACGATTTTCCGGCGAGCGGATGACCTGGCTTCGAGAACGCGGCCGCGGAGAAACGCGGAAAGGGAGGATTTTTCCGCCCGCGCCTTCGCCCGCAGCGTTCGCGCCTCCTCCGGAGAGACTTTGAAGGTGAGGGTCGGCATAGGTATTACCGTATTACCGGTACCTCACGGGTCAAGATCCGGCCCGGCTCCATCACTTGCCGACACACCACAGTTTGGTGCCGGTGCGGATGAACAGGTTGCCCTGGGAGATCGCGATGCTGGAGCGGTGGCGGGTGTCGTCGCCTTCGTCGCGGAAGTTCGCCTTGTGAAGCACCTTGAACTCCGCACCGCCGGTCTGCACGACGGACACGTCGGCATCAAAGTTCATGATGTAGAGCTTGCCGTCGGCCGCGGTCGGCGACGCCTGGAATACGGATTTGCCGCCGAGATCGCCGCTCCAGATCACCTTGCCGTCGGCGGGATTCACGCAGAACAGGCGGCGCTTCGTGCCGTTGAGGATGTAGAAGCGGCCGTCGTGGAAGAGCGGCGTCGGTACATCACTGGTGAGGTCTTTCTCGCCGACGTTCGGCGCCGCCTCGGCGGCGTCCTCGGTGGGCTGGATGTGGCTCTGCCACGCGAGGTCCTTGGTCGCGATTTTGCCGGTGGCCCCGGCCTTCACCGCGTAGACGGGGGCGTTCTTCGGGCCGCAGGCGAGCAGCACGCCGTTGCCGGCGGTCACGGAAGGCACGAGGCGCCAGTGTCCGATCTTGGTGGGATTCCAGGTGCCCCAGCGCCAGAGCTCGCGACCATCGCGCGGGTCGTGGCCGGTGATGCAGTCGCCGCCGATGACGACCAGTTCTTCTCGGCCGTTGTGGGTGAACGGCAGCGGAGTGCTGTAGGCCTCGAGCGACTCCGCGACGGCCTCGGAGGGACGCACGCTGCGCCAGAGGTCCTTGCCGGTGAGCGGATCAATCGCGAGCAGGTAGGATTCATTGCCGGTGGGCTTGCCGCGCCCGCGCACGGCGACGTCGCGCTGGAGGATCTGGGCGACGAGCTGGCCTTTGTGCAGGAGTGGCGTGGCCGAGAAGGTCCACTGGAAGGCGAATGGCCCGAGGTTTCGGCTCCACAGTTTTTTACCGCCGACCTCGAAGCCGACGAGATCGCCGGTGCCGAAGAAGAAGATGACGATCTTGCCGTCGGTGACGGGTGACGGGGAGCACGTGTTGCTGTACTGGCCGTCGGTGCCGAACTCGCTGATCTCGGAGCGCCAGAGCTGCTTGCCCGTGCGGCGGTCAAGCGCGATGGCGCTCTGTTTGCCGGTGGAGGTGTCGGCCGCGGTGACGAAGACGTGGTCGCCCCAGATCACGGGCGTCGCGGCGGAGGAGCCGGGAAGCGGCGTCACCCATTTCACGCCTTCAGTTTTCGAGAAGGTCGCGGGCAGCTCCTTTTCGGGACTGGAGCCGTTGTGGAGCGGACCGCGCCAATTGGCCCAGTTTTCAGCACGAGTGGCCGCGGCGGAGGCGAGCAGGAGGGCTAGGGTGAACGCGATTCTCATGGGGCGGGTGGGGTCAGTTTAACTGGGGGCCGCGCGAACTTCGCGCGGTGCACACCGGGGCAATGACTTCGCCGGCGCAGCGAGGTCAAGTCCGCTCGCAAACCACGTCACGCGCAACCACCGAAGTGGTGACCGCTCGCACGCGGTCTGGCGGTTCAGTTGGGGGCGCTGAACACTCCGTCCTACCAGCGAAGGGAGATGTGCGAGACGCGGAAGATCTGGGATCCGTGGCTGATTGGATCTCCGCGGCCTTTGCTACCTCCTGTCTCGAGCCGGCCGACAGGAGAAAACGGAGGTAGCTGAGAACGTCTTGATGCCAGGCCTACCCTTTACTTCCTCCGTATCCCCGTGGGGAAAATCGAGGGCGCTCCGTGGTGAGAGTCGGAATTTCCCGGCGACGCTGAGCCCAATCGGGCTTTCGGCTTCAGCGGAACCGCGCCGGATCAGTCGAGCGTCAGGCGCCGATCCTCGCGAATCGTCCAGACGCGGGTGCGGCCGTTTTCCGTGAACCGTGAGGCAAAGCTGAATCCCGTACCGCCCGAGAAAAACTCAAACGCGGGCGCGCCGGGCGGCGCGTTCCAGCCGAGCTCGGCGAGCGAGGTCGCCCAGCGCTGGTGCCTTTGCCGGAACTCCCTTTGTGCGTGGTAAACATCCAGCGCCAGATCGCGGGCGGCTTTGCCTGCCACCGTCGGCGCCACGTCGTCCGGCGACTTCGCCTTCCGCGTGAACCGCACCAGGCCCCACATCTCGGGCCGGTGCATGTCGATCACGCCCTGCGGCGACCACACCCAGTTGTCCTCCGGCGTCGCGGGGACTTTCTCGTAGGCGCCTTCCTTCACGCTCACCTGCCACTCGACGCGTGAGAAGTTCATCCGCCAGACGTCGCCGTCCGCCGGAGCGCGACCCGCGCCGCGCGCGGTCGTGAAGGCCGCCCAGGGAAACGCGATCTCCAGCGTCCAGCCGCGGTCGCGGTCCCGCGGGTCGTTGAGCGTGCCGTCCACGTGCACCGCCGTTCGCAGGCCGGGGATCTCCCACGCGTTACTCGCCTTCCCGCCGTCGAGGTAGGGCTTCGGCAGGAACAGGTCCCAGCCGGTGTTGAGCGCGTTGAGTTCGAACTCGAAGTACTCATGCGTGTCGCCGTCGGGATCAAGGAACACCTCGAAGTCCGGATCCTGGAAAATCACCGCGTCGTGCGCCGTGAGCTTTCCCCAGACGTGGGGCTCCTCGAGCTCGGCGCCGATGTAGAGGTGGGTATCGTCCCAGAGGATCTTCGCCCGGGTACGGAAACGCGGCCGGGACCGGCGGTCGCCCTCGATGTCGACAAAGTCCGCCGTCCATTCCGCCGCGCCCCAAGCCGCGTCGTCCAGCCGGCCGTCGATGACCGGCGGTCGCGTGACGTGACGGGCGATGTAGCCGTGCGGCGTGATGGGCTGCATCCGCTCCCGCCACGGCACCAACTGCGGCGGCGGTTCGCCCGCCACGAGGGTCGCGGCCGTCAGCCAAAGAATCGCGGACCGCTTCACTTTTTCTCCAACTTGAAGATCAACCCGTCGAGGAGCGCGTCGGTCTGGAGCTTGAGGCGCTGACCGGGCGGCGGAGCCGGTTGGCCGGTGCGTTTCGCGGACGCCTCCTGCTCGCGTAACGCGGCTTCGCCGGCCTCGCGTGCGGATTTCAGGAACGCCTCCTTGGCCTCGTGCATCGCGCCCGAGCGCGTGAGCTCGGCGGCGGTGCCGGGTCGGCTGGCGAAGCGTGACGTGAGTTCTTCCCCGATCCACAGGCGCCAGTCGTCCTCATCGGCGAAATAAACCGCGAGCACGCCGTCCCGCGCCGTGCCGAGTTTCGTCGCGAGCCCGCGCATAAAAGCCCCGGGCTCCGCGTCCTCGGCCGGCGTCGGCGACTTCGCGCGCAGGCGGGCCTTGATCACGAGGCCGAGGGCGCGCTCCACGTTGGCGAGCTTGTGGTTGAACGCCTTCGCGCGCGGTGGCTCTGACGGCAGCAGTTTGTCGGGGTCGTCGAAATGTGCCTCCGGTCCGGGTTCGGCCGCGCCCGCGTGGCGGCGACCTTTCGCCACCAGCGCGGCGAATGCCTCGTCATCCGCGCGAAACGCCTTGGCCGCCGCGCCGATCCTCGCGATGCGCACGGTCATCGCGTCGCCTTGCCGGATGCGCGGCAGCACCTCGAGCCCGCGCACCACGCGGCCGAATACGCTGTGAAGGTAGTTCAGCCGGTTGACCTCCTTCAGCGTGAGGAAGAACTGCGAGCCGTTGGTGTCGGGTCCCTTGTTAGCCATCGAGAGTACCCCGGCGGCGTCGTGCCGCAGACCGGGTGTGAACTCGTCGGGAAACGCGTAGCCGGGCCCGCCGTCGCCCGTCCCCGTCGGATCGCCGCCTTGCACCACGAACTCGGACACGACCCGGTGGAACTTCACCCCGTCGAAGTAGGGCCGGCGCGGCGCGGGACCGAGCGTGCCCTCGGCGAGGCCGACGAAACTCGCGACCGTCCTCGGCGCCCGCGTGAAGTGGAGTTCGCAGGTGACCGTGCCGTGCGGTGTGCCGATCTCGGCGTAGAGACCGTCGGGCAGTGCGGTCTCGGCGGCGCGAAGGGCGGTGGCGGCGAGCAGGAAAAGGCCGGCCGCGAGGGCCGGCAGGGCGGGGCGGAGCATGGGGCGACCGTGGTAGGTCGCCCACCGCCGCTCAATCAAACTCGCGCCGACGGGTGGCGATTACGGCAGGAACGAGCAGATGTATTCGCAGAGACCCGCCTTTACCGCGATGGTGAAGCCGCTGTTGGCGGGGACGTCGAAATGGGTGCCGGCGCCGTAGGTCCGCGTCTCCGTGGCGTCCTTCATCGTCACCGTGCACTCTCCGGCGACGATCTCCATGCGCTCGGCCGCGGCCGTTCCGAAGTAATAGGAACCGGGACGGATCAGCCCGAGGGTCTTCTTCGATTTGTCGGCGAAGAGCACCGTGTGGCTCACGACGTTGCCGTCGAAATAGACGTTGGCCTTGGTGACGACGGTCACGCCGTCAAATTGCGCGGGAAGCTGGGACATGGGCGCGGGGATGGCT
>JAURJO010000174.1 GCA_030832235.1 Verrucomicrobiota bacterium | reverse complement strand
TCTCGCCCACGACGCGTAGCCCGAAGCCCTCGTTTTTATCCCAGCGTCCCTTGCGGGAGTCGAAATGCAGCGGAATTCCGGACTGGGTCGAGAAACGCGCGTGGATTTCGTCGCCGACGATCCGGCCGACGCCCTCGTCCCCTTCGCGAATGTCCGCGCGGACCGCGGCACGGCCATCCTGCATCACGACGGCCTCGCACGAGGCCGGAGCTCCGGTGAACGGTGTCGCGAGGTTGAAGCCGTGGCCGCCCAACACCCACAGGTCGAGGCCCCCGCCGCGGTGGTCCTGCTTTCCCCGCACGCGGACTTCACGGACCGTTCCCAGTTCGCCGGATCTGGCCAGACCCACGGCGACGCCGAGGGCGGGGTGGTAGCGGTTGCGGTGGGCAACGGCCAAGCGCACGCCGTTCGCGCGACAGGCGGTGATGACGGCGTCGGCTTCGGCGAGGGTGCGGACGAAAGGCTTCTCCACGTAGAGCCCCCGCGCCCCGGCCGCGATCGCGTCGAGTATGATGGCGGCGTGCTGGTCGACGTGCCGGGGGCAGACGGCGACGAGATCGGGGCGTACCTTGTCAAACATCTCGCGATACCCGGCGAACGCACGCCCCGCGCCGGTTCGTTTCGCGGCGGCACTTCGGCCGGCCTGGTCCGGGTCCGAGACCGCGACAACGCGCGTGCCGGCGACCTTGAGCCAGACGGTATCGAGTCCGTGTCCGTAATTCCCACGTCCGGTGTGTCCGACGATCGCAACGCCGAGCGGCCTTTCCGGCGCGCTCCAGGCGGCTGCGGGCGCCGCGGCGGCAAGGGTGAGGAAAGATCGGCGGGTGAGGTTCACGCTGCGCTTCGGGGTTACCGGCACGTTGGCCCACTCCGCGCCAGGAGCGATCCCGGAAACGCGACATTACGGCCAGCTACTCCTAAGCTCTGCGGGGGCGTCATTCCGCCGGTCGGTGCAATCCTGGATTGATCCTTTTGAGTGCGCGCTCGCGGTGGATCGTCTGAAGCGCTGCGCACCGGAGACCGCGCGGTCTGCGGCAGGCGGGATTGTTCAAAGTGGAACCCTGCGAAGTCGGGGTTGCCTGTGCAGTCCGGGTCGGGCCGTATCGCCGCGCCCGGTCGCCTGGGCTCGACCGCATGAAGCGACTTCTCCCGATTCTCGCTGCTCTCCTCCTCGCCACCTCCGCCGCCTGCCAGCGGGCGGAACGGGACTCGTCCTCGCTCGTCACCGAAATCACCCGCGCGATGGCCGCCGATAATTTGGAGCGGGTCCGCGCCGGAGTGGCGCAAGCGCGTTCACGACTCGGGGAAAAAGCCGGTGTGCCGGAGGTGGCGGACGAGTTCCGCTCCCCGCCCCGGGGTGCGAGCCTGTTGACTCGAGAGGACGCGCGTCGCGGTTTCACGCCGCATTTCGAGCAGTTGGAAGGAATGCGCTGGTGGATCATCGGGGTGGATCCGTCCCATTTGAAGGCGCCGCTGCGCGGGGCTGCCTCCGTGATCTCCGGGCAAGTCGCCGCCGCGCGGGCGGGGCTTGAGGGAGCGCAGCGCGGCCTCGCGATGGCGAAGGACGCCGCGGACTTTCTGATCTGGGCTCAGGAGCAGGCCGGGGCGGGCTGTTATCCGTTTCCCGCCGCCCGCGGCACTTCCGGCGCCCGCGCGATGGAGGTGGCGTCCCGGTTTTTAGCGCAGGCCGAGAAGGCCGGTCGTCTTGGTGAGATCACAAGGAACGGCTGGGTGTTCGAGGACCTGGGGGACGGTGGACTGCAATTCGACAACGGCGAGTGCGGCGTGGCGATGTTCGAACTCCATGCCATAACCGGTGAACGACGCTATCTCGATTCCGCGCGCCGTGCCGCCGACTGGGCGCTGACGCGGCCACTTTGCGTCAATTGGAACTACAACAGCTTCAGCGTTCGGCTGCTGGCCCGCGCCTTCCGGTCCACGGGCGATACGCGTTATCTGGTGGCTGCGGTGCGCAAGGCCCGGATGGGAATGTTGCCCGGCCAGTTGGAGGATGGTCCGCGCGCGGGCCGTTGGTTTGATCCGCACAACGCGCGACCGGCTTACCACTACATCATGATGGGCGCCCTCGCGGAACTGGTCGCCGTGATGCCCGCTTCCCACGAACATCGACCGGAGATCCTGCGCGCCTTGTCCCTCGGACTGAAGACCCGCAACTCCGAGATGGTGACCCGTGGCGTGATGAACAAGGAGAGCGCCCTGGAGGCGTTGCTGGCCGTCCGGTCTGCCTTCGCCGGCGACCCCGCCTTTTTGCGGGAAACGAGGTCGGATCAGGCGCTTCAGGTGATCGGGTTGCTCGTCTCCGCGGAAGCACGGCGCGGCAAGCCGCCCGTCGCCCCCGGCCCGTGGGGCAAGTTTCTCGAGTTCGTTCAGACCTCCGGAAAGGCGACGCCCTGACCACCCTAGGTAGGAGCGGAGCCGGCTCGGGGAGGTGGCTCCATTGGAATTAAACGCACGCTCGGAGCTTGCGCTGACCTGTGTAGCCGCGGCCGCTCGTCGCGGAGGGATGACGATATCCCCTTCGCACGGCGGGGATGATGTGATCGGAGGAAGGAGTTTCGTGAGATCCGCGGGGAGCGCCCGCGGCTACATCGGAGGTATTTCGTGAGGAAGGCGCGTGTGGTGGTTCGTTTTGAACTACGTACGGTGTAGCCGCGGCCGCTCGCCGCGGATTTGGAACGATCCGCAGTCGGCCCGAAGGGGGGGCGCCTCACGGGGTCAGGGCGTTCGATGTTACAGCTGGCGGGGTTTGAACATTGAACGCCCTGACCCCATGGACCGTTTCGTGGTGCATAACAGGAACTGTAGATGATCGTCAGTCGCGGGCGGTTTCGGTCGCCCGGGCAAACGCTGTGCGATGAAAGGCCCAGAATTCGTCGCCCATCGCACGGATGAGCCGCATCGGGTCGTGGCCGACGCCCGGTACGATGCTCCACTGATGGGCGACCCCGAT
>JAURJO010000020.1 GCA_030832235.1 Verrucomicrobiota bacterium | reverse complement strand
CGTGGGGGTGGGCGGGGGCTTCACCGAGTTCGGTGGGGAGTGCGTGCGCTTGCTCAACGAGACGGCAACCACCGAGAGCAAGATTGACGAGAAGGCGGTCGAGGAAGCGTTGAAGCGAGCCGAGGCCGAGCTCGCCGCCGCCAAGAACATCGACCCGCAGCAGTACGAGCACCTGCAGGGGCTCGTGCGTTACTCGGGCGTCCAGCTCGCGCTCAAGCGCCGCAAGCGCTGACCGCCCCGTTCAGGGCGGCGCGGAACCAGCGTGTTCACCACGCGTGGCGCAGTTGATCCACGCCGTTGTGCCGCCGGCGTAGTGCTCCTTTTTCCAGATGGGTAGGCGGGCCTTAGCCTCGTCGATGATGTACCGGCAGGCGTCGAACGCCGCACCGCGGTGCTCCGCCGTCACGCCGACCCAGACGGCCAATTCACCGATCCGCAGGTGTCCCGTGCGGTGAACCGCGACCGCTCCCGTGAGCGCGAAACGCTCCCGTGCCTCCGCGAGGATCTTTTCACCCTCACTCTCCGCCAGCAGCGCATAGGCCTCATACTCGAGCGAGGCGACGGGCTGACCCTCGTTCCGGTTCCGAACCCAACCCTCGAACGTCACGCAGGCACCGGCGCGATCGTCGGCCAAAGCGCGCGCCAAGGCGGCTACTTCGATCGGCACGGCGGAGATCGCGAAGGGTTTCATCAGCGGAAGAAAGCCGCGCCCGTCAGCCGCCAGCCACCGGCGGAATGAACACCACACGGTCGCCCTCGCGCAGCGGATGCGAGGCGGGGACGAAAATGTCGTTCACCGCTCCGCGCACGCGGTCACCCGGCAACGTGAAGCCGTGCCTCACGCGCAACTCGTCGTAAAGCTCCGCCACCGTAGCTGCCGCAGTCGCGATGCTCTCCGCCTTCACCCCGCGCTGCTCGCGCAGGATCGCGAAATACTGCACCTCCACGCGCGTCACGTTTCCTCCACCCGGTAGTCTTTTTTGCCGCCCGTCTTTTCCAGCAACCGGATCTCCCGGATCACGATGCCGTGGCTCACCGCCTTCGCCATGTCGTAAAGCGTAAGCGCTGCGACGCTGGCGCCGGTCAACGCCTCCATCTCCACGCCCGTCCGCGCCTCGGTGCTCACGCGGCAATGCACCTCGACTTCGCCGCGGGCGGGATCCGGACGAATCTCCACCTGGCAGTCGTTCAGCGCGAGCGGATGGCAGAGGGGAATCAGATCGCTGGTACGCTTGGCGCCCATCACGCCTGCGATCACCGCGGTGTGGAACAGAGGACCCTTCTTCGTGGCGATCTCCCCGTCGCGCAGCAGAGCCGCGAGCTCACCGGGCAGGGTCACCTTCGCGACGGCATGGGCCGTGCGCCGCGTGACGGCCTTGGCTCCGACGTCGACCATCGAGGGCCGGTTGTTCGCGTCGAGGTGGGAGAACATGGGCGTCAGTCTACCACGGCCGGAACGGAGTCAAAGTCCCGGCGGGGAATTCCGATTTTTCCGCCGGCAGTTCCACGAAACCGTCGGTACCCACAAGTCCAGCCAGGTCCCCCGAAGTGTTGACCGGCCCCGGCACCGCCCGCGTGACACCGTCGGAACCTGTCTCAAGCCGGACGGGCAAGAAACATACCAGCGGCGGCTTGAAGGTGAAAGCCGATGCCAGCTCCACGATCCGCGGCGGACGCGGTGTGACACCGCTAGCTTGGTCCAACGCGGGCACCACGTAACGGTGCAGACAGGTATAGGCGGAAACCGGGTTTCCCGGCAAAGCGTACACCATGTTTCCGCGCCCTCCCACACCCACCCACAACGGCTTGCCGGGCCGCTGTGCCACGCCTTGCACTATCTTCCTCACTCCTTGGCGCTCCAACGCCGCCGGCAGCAGATCGAACCGGCCCTTTGAGACACCGCCGGTCAGGATGACGACGTCGTACTCGGCCAGGATGTGCCACAGGAGATGTTCGACCTCGTGCGGAAGATCGCGGAGGTGGAACCGCTCCGCTCCCGGATAACCCGCGAGGGCCAGCGCTGCCCTGATCGCGTGATCGTTGCTGCGGCGGATCTGGTGGGCGGCCACGTCGCCTTCCACCTCGACCAGCTCATCACCCGTCGCAACGACGGCGATCCTCGGCAATTGACTCACCATCAGCGTCGGGCACCCGCACGCCGCCGCCACCGCGATCTCCTTTCCTCCCAGCCGCGTGCCGGCGACGATGATCTCGTGGCCGGCGGGATGGTCGCTGCCTCGCCGGTGCACCGCTGAGCCGGAAGAGAGCTGAGTAACTGATTCATGGATACAGATGACCGCGCCGTCGCGCACGGTATCCTCATAGGGCACGACGCAATCTGCTCCCGTCGGCAGGACCGCACCGGTCATCACCTCGATGCAGGCGTCAGCCGCATCGCCCAGCGCATATGCCCGCATGCCGGCCGCCTGGATGCGGCCGACCCGGAACGAACGCACGCCCGCGGCCCAGGACGACGAACGCAGCGCATAGCCGTCCATCGTCACGCGGTCGAACGGCGGCAGGTCGCGGTCGGCGCGGATCGGCTCACGCAGCACACGGCCATGCGCCGCCGCGAGCGGACACTGCTCCCGAGGAAAGGGGCTCAGGTGTCGCTCGATCAGCTGCTCAGCCTCGGCGGGGGAGATCATCGGATTCGGGCGCCGCGGCTTTACGCCGCGAGAAAACGAGCTTCAACTCCCCCCGACGCGGCGCAAGGCCGCTTCTCCATGGGGCCACCCAAAGACGTTTTTCGCCGCCCGCTGCACGACCTGCGGATCTCGGTCACCGATCGCTGCAATTTCCGGTGTCCTTACTGCATGCCGGCCGAGGTCTTCGGTCCCGGCCACGCATTTCTGCGCGATCCGCAGCTGATGACGCTTACGGAGATCTCTCGGATTGTTCGGGCCTTCCGTGCCCTCGGCGTGCGCAAGGTAAGGCTCACCGGAGGCGAGCCGTTGCTGCGCGCGGATGTGCCTGAACTCATCCGCGTGCTGCGCCACGAAGTGGGCATACCCGACCTTGCCCTCACCACCAACGGCTGGCTCCTCGAGAAACTCACTCCCGCGCTCCGCGCGGCCGGGCTCTCACGAGTGAACGTTTCCGTCGACTCCCTTGATGATGCGACGGCCGGGAAGATGAACGGCCTCGGGTTCAAGGTGGCCCGCGTGCTGCGCGGCATCGACGCGGCCGCCGCCGCCGGAATCACGATCAAGGTGAACTGTGTCGTCCAGCGCGGCGTGAACGACGCGGAAATCCCGGAACTCTGCGCATACTTCAGGGACCGCGGACACACCCTGCGCTTCATCGAGTTCATGGATGTCGGCAACACCAACCACTGGTCCGGCGAACGGGTGGTGCCAGCCCGCGAGATCGTGGAACGCATTCATGCCCGCTGGCCGCTTGAGCCGGCGGAACCGGCCTACCGCGGCGAGGTGGCCGCGCGCTACCGGTACCTCGACAGCCGCGGCGAGATCGGTATCATAAGTTCGGTGACGGAACCGTTTTGCCGCGACTGCCACCGGGCACGCCTCTCGGCCGACGGCCGCCTCTACACGTGCCTGTTCGCCTCGCTCGGCTGGGATGTGCTTGGGGCGGTGCGTTCACCGCGCATGACCGACGCGGGACTGGAGAATTTCATCGGCCGCATCTGGCGCGGGCGGGTGGATCGCTACAGCGACGAACGGGCGGAGGTGATCGCGGCCGGAGAAACGCGTCCAAAGGTCGAGATGAGCTACATCGGCGGCTGACGGCCCGCCGGCTCCCTGGTCACTCGTACTGCGCGGCGCGGCCGAGGTAATTGAGCATCCAGATCTCCTTCCAAACGCGGTATCGTCCCTCGGAGGTGAACTTGCCGAGGTCTTCGCGCTTCGGTGGAGGGTGAAGGAAACCCAGTTCGGTGTTGAGGCGGTCAAGCTCGCGCTGGGCCGCGTTAAGGTCGGCCAACGGCTCGTCGCTGAAGGGTACCGGCACCGCCCCGGCGCGTTCCATCCGCCGCCGGTGCCGTCGGATCAGGCCCTCAAGCGAGCGCCGCCAAGGCGAGCGTTCCACGAACCAGTTCTCCGGATAGAAACCGGCGAATGGGATGAAGAGATTGTCGGTGAGGTAGCGCGCACCGTCCGCGGCGACCGAAGAAACCGCATGGCAGACCGCGACGCCGCCGGACCCGTGGGGGATGAAGCTCACTTGGACGCGGATGGTCGACTGCGCGTCCTGATAGACAGACGTGCGCAGATGGATTCCTCCGCCGATCTCGGCCTTCAGCGCCTGCACGGGCCGGAAACCCTGCGAACGCAGCCATTCGCGTGTCCGCAGTAGCCGCGGTCTGACCGGCCATTCATCGCCGGAGGAATTGATCGAATAGGAAGGGAAAAGGGGTAGGGGGCTTACGCTGTGGGCCGAGATCGCGAGCCAGTCGTAAAGGGTCACGAGCAGGAACCACGTCAGGAAGAAAGCCACAGCCAGGACCCAGAAGGGACGCTGGATGAGCTCGTACTCCGTGGCGACGTAGGCGCCGCCCACGGCAAAGATGATCCAGCGCAACCACCGATCCATGATGAGTAGCAGCGGCGAAGCGGTGTTCTGATTCAGCCGCATCAGCACGATCGAGACCAGCATCGCCGCGAGCAGCAGCGGGAGGGTGACCGTGGGCATGGACACGTGTCGTGAGGATGCGCTGGCCGGCACGTGGCCCGCGTAGGACGGGCCAGCGGGCAAACGCGGGCGGGCTCAGCTGAGCCGCACCGGCATGATGACGCAGACGAAGTTCTCGAGCGTCTTGAACACGCCGGGGCTCACCTCGTCCTTAAGCTCGAAGAAGACCTCGTCCTTCGTCAGCGCGCGCAACGGATCCATGAGGAAGGCAGGGTTGAACGCTACCTGCAGTTCCGGGCCGCTGTAACTGATCGCCATGGACTCGTGAGCCTCGCCGAAGTCCGGGCTCTGGGCCGTGAGTTCCAGCAGGTTGCTGGAGAGCTTCATCTTCACCGAGTTGGCTTTTTCCGAGCAGACCAGAGCGGCGCGGTGCACGCATTGCAGGAGGAGCTCGCGCTCCAGCTTGATCCGCTGATGCGTCTCCTTCGGTATGACCTGCTGGTAGTTGGGGTAATTGCCCTCGACCACCTTGGAATAGAGGTAGATGTGATCGATCAGGCCGCTGGTGTCCTTGTCGGTGCCGATCTGGAACGCCGCTCGCCGGTCATTGAAGTTGGTCTTCACCACTGCGCCCTTGTCGAGGAGACGGGTGAGCTCACCGACCGTCTTGGCGGGAAGGATGATCGCGCCTCCGCCGGATTCCGGAACCTGGATCTCCTTGGAAAGCAGCGCGAGACGGCGGCCGTCAGTGGCCACGAGCGACAACTTGCCGTCGCGAAAGTTGAAGTAGACGCCATTGAGGATGTAACGACCCTCGTCGGTCGACTGCGCGTAGGAAACGCTGCGGAGCATCGTCGCCAGTTCTGCCTGATCGAGGCTGTAGACGTGGTCCTCACCGAACTCAGGGAGGGGAGGGAACTCCTCCTTGCCGATGCCCATGATGCGGAACGTGGATCCGCCGGAGCTGAGCTTGACCTGATGGTTCGGGGCGCAGTCGAAAACGACGTCGATATTCGGCAGTTCGCGTACGATGCCGGCGAGACGCTTGACGGGCAGTGTCACCGCGCCGGTCTCCTTGACCTCGGCCTTGATCTTGCAGCGGATCCCGAGGTCGAGATTCGTCGTCGTCAGGGAGATCTGGTCCTTCTCCGCTTCGATCAGCACGTTGCTGAGGATCGGCATCGTCGCCTTGGAACCGACGACGTTCAGGACCTGGGCGAGGCCGTTGGCAAAGTGGTCGCGGTTGATTTTGAATTTCATCGGGAGAAGCGGAAGGCGAGCGACGGGGTTTTCAACAAAGGCCAAATGATAGGAGGTTCAATAAGGAATTCTATCCGTATTCCTATGTGCTGCGAAGAACACCAACAACCCTTCGTCCTCCTCGGGAAAACACGTTCCAAAGGTCGTGAAAAACCTGAGCCGCGAAGCGGGAAAACAGGGACTTATTCGCACGGAAAGAGTTGTTCGGAATGAACCCGCGGGTTGCTCACACGGATCTGGTCACCGGTGGGCGGCGGAAGTGACGGATGAGCCCGAAGAAGATGTAGCCGACGCAAATGCCCAAGGCCGCGAACTCCTTGTAGAAGACGACCAGGCCGCCCACCACGAGCATGGCGACGAACGGGCGCAGCTTGGTCTGCGTCTGCATGTTGAGGTTCTTTCCGCTCGGGTAGCGCACGCGGCTCATCATCAGGATGGCGATCAGCAGCATGAGCGGGGGAAGCGCGAGCGCCCACGATTTCAGGCTACGGTCCATCTCACCCAGTTTGAGGATGAATAGGACGGTGGCGGCGACGGTGGAGGCGGCGGCGGGTACCGGCAGGCCCACGAAATCCTTGTGAGACTCCTTTGATCCCGGGTGGATGTAGGGATTCGTGATCACGTTAAACCTTGCCAACCGCATGGCGGCACAGAGCAGGTAAACGAAGGCTATGAACCATCCTATGTTTCTAAACCATTCGTAATCTTGAGCTTGGGTAGGAGAAATGATGAGGTAAATCATAAGTAGCGCAGGCGCCATGCCGAACGAGATCACGTCAGCGATTGAATCAAATTCAGCGCCGAACAGTGACTCGCGCCCTCCCATGCGCGCTAATCGGCCATCGAGGGCGTCGAAGCCCGCGGCGGCAAAAATGAACCAGACGGCGTAGCGGTAGTGTTCCGCGTTTGTCGCCCCAGCATACTCACCAACGATGGAAGTCTCGGCCAAACGAGCCTGCACACATTGGAGGATGGCCATGAATCCGCAGAACAAGTTGCCTGCGGTCATCAAGTTAGGAAGAAAGTAGATCCTACTGGCCTGCGTGACCGCGTAGGGATCCTCAGGATCGGAACCGCGTCCGTGGGATCCTTTGCTCATCGGGTCAGGCCCTCCAGGTACTTCCAAAACTTGGAGTGCTGCTCCACCAATTGCTGCTCCGAGACGGGCAGTTTATTTCTT
>JAURJO010000173.1 GCA_030832235.1 Verrucomicrobiota bacterium | reverse complement strand
GTAGATCGACGAGCAACCGGTGGCGTTGGCGACCAGCAGGTGGTCGCCGACCAGCTGCGTCAGGAGCTTCAGGTACGGCGTCTCGCCGCAGCCGGCGCATGCGCCCGAAAACTCGATCAGGGGCCTCAGGAACTGGGATCCCTTGACAGTGCCGGTGTCGAGCGACGCGCGGTCCGGATCCGGAAGGCGCAGGAAGAAATCCCACGCGGCGCGGTCGCGCTCCAGGCGCGGCGGCTGCGGCACCATATCGATCGCCTTGTGACGCGGGTTAACCCGATCCTTGGCCGGGCACACCTGCACGCAGAGGGAGCAACCCGTGCAGTCCTCGGGAGCCACCTGCAGCGTGTAACGGCGTCCGGGGTGCTCCGCGGAGCGGAACGGCGCCGAGACAAATCCTTCGGGCGCACCCGCCAGGTCCTCCGGCGCGCAGAACTTTGCGCGGATGGCCGCGTGCGGACACACCAGCACGCATTTGTTGCACTGGATGCAGACCGCGGGATCCCAACCGGGCACCTCGAGCGCGATATTGCGCTTCTCCACGCGCGAGGTTGCCGTCGGCCAGGAACCGTCGACCGGCATCGCGCTGACCGGCAGCAGATCGCCCTCCCCGGCCAGCAGGCGCGCCGTGACGCGGCGCACAAAGTCGGGTTCGCCGGCGTACGTCGGCGGCAGAGTGACGCGCGCACCGGCATCGACCGCATTCGGAACCGGCACCTCGTGAAGCGCGGCGAGCGCGGCGTCCACGGCGGCGTGGTTCATCCGCACGATCTCGTCGCCCTTGCGGCCGTAGGTCTTGGCGATGGCGGCCTTGATCTCCGTAATCGCCTCTTCGCGGGGCAGCACGCCCGAGAGGGCGAAGAAGCAGGTTTGAAGCACGGTGTTGGTGCGCCGACCCATGCCGGAGGCCGTCGCGACCTGGGTGGCGTCGATCACCATCAGCCGGAGGCCCTTGGCGAGAATCGCCTCCTGCCAGTCGCGCGGCAGGCGCGTCCAGGTCTCTGCGGGAGGATACGGCGAGTTGAGCAGCACCGTCGCGCCGGGCGCCGCGTAACGCAGCACGTCGACGCGTCCGACAAAGTGGAACTGGCTGCACGCCACGAAGCGGGCCTGGCGGATCAGGTAGGGAGCGCGGATCGGCCGTGGACCGAACCGCAGGTGCGAGATCGTCATCGAGCCCGATTTCTTCGAATCGTACACGAAGTAACCCTGGGCGTGGTTGTCGGTCTGCTCGCCGATGATCTTGATCGAGTTTTTGTTGGCGCCGACCGTACCGTCGGCGCCCAGACCCACGAAGACGCAGCGACGCACGTCCGGGGGATCGAGGTCGAAACTCTCGTCAAAGGGCAGCGAAGTGCCCGTGACATCGTCGATGATCCCAACCGTGAAACCGTGGCGCGGCGACGCGCCCGTGAGATGCTCAAACACCGCCCTTACCATGCCCGGGGTAAACTCTTTCGACCCAAGCCCATAGCGGCCTCCGACCACGCGCGGGGCCTCGGCCGCACCGGGCCGGCCGCCCGCGAGGGCCGCGACGACATTCAGGTAGAGCGGTTCGCCGAGGGAACCCGGCTCCTTGGTGCGATCCAGCACCGCGATGGAGCGCGCGGACGCCGGCAGCACGGCGAGGAAGGCCGCGGTGTCGAAAGGCAGGAACAACCGCACGGCGATAACCCCGACCCGCTCCCCCCTCTCTACGAGCCAGTCCACCGTGGTTATGATCGTATCGACCGCGCTTCCCATGGCGATGATCACGCGCTCGGCCTGCGGGTGACCGTGGTACTCGAACAGCCGGTAGCGCCGGCCGGTTGCCGCGGCGAACCGGTCCATCACCGCCTGCACATGACCCGGCACGGCGGCATGGTAGCGGTTCACCGCCTCGCGGCCCTGGAAGTAGACGTCGGGGTTCTGCGCGGTCCCACGGATTGTGGGGGCGTCGGGCGTGAGGGCGCGGGCGCGGAACGCCGCGAGGTCGGCCTCGTCGACGACGGCGCGGATGACATCGTCGTCCACGCGAATGATGCGCTGCACTTCGTGGGACGTGCGGAAGCCGTCGAAGAAGTGGATGAAAGGCACGTGCGCGCGGTAGGCGGCGGCGTGCGCGATGAGGGCGAGGTCCTGGGCTTCCTGCGGGGAATTACTCGCGAGGAGCGAAACACCCGTGGAACGGCAAGCCATGACGTCCTGGTGGTCGCCGAAGATGGAAAGTCCCTGCGCGGCGAGGGCGCGCGCACTTACGTGAATCGTGAGCGGCAGCAACTCGCCGGCGATCTTGTAGAGGTTGGGAATCATCAGCAGCAGCCCCTGCGAAGCGGTGAACGTCGTGGTGAGCGCGCCGCCCAACAGACCGCCGTGCACGGCACCGGCGGCGCCGCCCTCCGACTGCATCTCGATGACGCGCGGCACCGCGCCCCAGAGGTTGGGCCGGCCCGCGGCGGCCCATTCGTCGCAAGCCTCGGCCATGCTGGACGACGGCGTGATCGGGTAGATCGCGATGAGCTCGCTGAGCCGGTAGGCGACGGAGGCGACCGCCTCGTTACCGTCACAGGTGATGAACTCGGAAGCGAGGGTGGGTGCAACCATGGCGGGGGCGCCCGGCGCCGGGCGTGGCCGCAAAGTGTGCCAGTATCGCGCACCCGCGGCTGTGCAGCCCTTGCCAATCGAGTGGCACTATTTGCGGAGCCGCGGCGTCAGCGAAGGCCGGCGGACTTTCCGCGGCGGGCGCGCCCGCCGTAGCCTCGGCGTAGGCGGGTGGCCGCGGTTACACCAAACGCCTCTCCCTCCGCGCCGCAGAACGTCTCCTACTTCGAACTCACCTTTGTTGTAGCCGAGGACGCTCCCCTCGGATCTCCCGGAGTTCCCGGCCGAAATTGTTACGCCGTCCCAATCGGCTGAAGACACCGCGGCATGGTCCGCGGCGAGCGGCCGCGGCTACACCAAACGCCTCCCCCTCCGCGCCGCAGAACGTCTCCTACTTCGAACTCACCTTCGTTGTAGCCGAGGGCGCTCCCCTCGGATCTTCCGGAGTTTCCTATCGAATCCGCGCCGTAGCCGATCCCAGCGGATGCACTGCCGCGGTCAACGCACCTGCAGGGTGTCGCCCTCGAACACGAGGTCGAGGGACGGCACCACGACCGCCTTGCGGCCGCCTTCGCGGCGAACCTTGCCCGCGAGCCACGCATCGTAGCCCGTGACACGCGCCGCGTCCATGACGGCGGGCGCGAGCTCCGGCGCCACGTAGGCCGCGAAACCGACCCCCATGTTGAACGTCGCGAACGCCTCGCGACGGTCGATCGGGCCCGCCTCCATCATGAAGCGGAACAAAGCCGGCACGGGCCGCGGCGCGTTGATCTCATAGACGAACGGCTCCTCGAGGCGCATCAGCTTGCGCCAGCCGTGGCCGGTGACGTGAGCGACGTAATTGAGCTTCAGGCCGCGACGCTGGCACTCGCGTACGAACGCGACGTAGATCACCGACGGCGCAAGGAGCGCGTCGCCGAACGTCCGCGGGTCGCCGTGACCGATCGGCGTCTGGTAGCCCTGCGGCAGGCGACCCGCCAGTTTGCGGCAGAGTGAGAGCCCGTTGGTCTGCACGCCCGAGCTCGCCAGGAAGATGATGGCGTCGCCCTCGCGCACATCGCCCGTGATGCGCAGATTTTTTGGCGCGATGCGGCCGATCGCGGAGCCGGCGAGCACGATCGCCGCAGGATCAATAATGCCACCGAGCGTCGGGGTCTCTCCCCCGCCCCAGACCGCACCAGACTGCCGGCAACCTTCGGCGAAACCCTCCACCAGCGCCTCGCAACGCGCGCGGTCCGCGAACCAACCGGAGTCGCCCACCGCCGCGTGCATCGCGACCGAGATCGGCAACGCGCCGCAGGTGACGAGGTCATTCACAATGGTCGCGACCGTGTCGATCGCCACCTCGCGGTACCAGGTGCGGCCCGTAGCGGCCTGCACGGCGTCAGCGACGAGGTTCTTCGTGCCCAAGCCCTCCTCGACCTGCGCGAGGTAATGGTCCGCCGCCTCGATGAGGTAGGCGCTCTCGCCGCGCGTGGACGCCGGCTCCGCGTAACCGTGAGAACCGAGCAGACCGGCGGTCGTGCGCGCCGC
>JAURJO010000019.1 GCA_030832235.1 Verrucomicrobiota bacterium | reverse complement strand
TTTCCGTCAAACAGTGTCCGCCAGCCGGCCTCGGCCGCGAGAAGGCGCGGGCGGACGATCAGCGGGGCGGCGGAAAGCAGGGTGAGTGCGGTTCGACGATTCATGGACGCCGGGGTTTCCCGGCATCTCCTTGGCCGTTGTCGAGGACGTCAACCGCGCCGCTTACGTTCAGCTTTTCGTGAGGGCGCGGTTGAGGGCGCTGATGATCGCCTTGATGGAGGCGAGCTCGATGTTGGTGTCGATGCCGGCGCCGAAGAGCGACTGGCCGCGATCGGTGCGGATCTGGATGTAGCTGACGGCGCGCGCCTCGGAGCCCTGTCCGAGGGAGTGTTCGGCGTAGCTGAGCACCTCGACGCGCGGGAGGGACGTCGCGGCGAGGGCGCGAGTGAAGGCGTCGATCGGGCCGTTGCCCGAGCCGCTGAGGCGATGCGTCGACCCGTCAATCAACAGCTCCGCCTCGCAGGTGACCGCGCTGTCGCTCTCCGTGCTCTTAAAGTGGCGGATTGCAACGGGCGCGGCGCGGTCGAGGTACTCGCGGCGGAAGACCTCGAGGATCTCGGCCGGCGGGAGCTCGGTGCCCTTGGTGTCGGCGACGTCGTTCACGATGCGGCCGATCTCCTTGTGCATGGCTTTCGGCAGGGAGTAGCCGAACTCGTTCTCCAGCACGTAGGCCACGCCTCCTTTGCCCGACTGGGCGTTGATGCGGATGATTGCGCGATAGCTGCGGCCGATGTCGGCCGGGTCGATCGGGATGTAGAGCACGTCCCACGGCTCGCCGGCCTTCTGGGCGGACCACGATTTCTTGATGGCGTCCTGGTGCGAACCGCTGAACGCGGTGAACGTGAGTTCGCCGGCGTAGGGTTGGCGCGGCGGCACCTCGAGGCGGGTGCAACGTTCGTAGACCTCGCGGATCCCGTTGATGTCGCCGAAGTCGAGGCCCGGGTGGATGCCGTGGGTGTAGAGGTTCAGCGCGACGGTGACGACGTCGAGGTTGCCGGTGCGCTCGCCGTTGCCGAAGAGCGTGCCCTCCACGCGGTCGGCGCCCGCGAGGAGCGCGAGCTCGGTGGCGGCGATGCCGGTACCCCGGTCGTTGTGCGTGTGGAGGGAAACGAGCGTGCGATCGCGCCGAGTGAGGTGACGGCACATCCACTCGATCTGGTCGGCGTGCACGTTGGGAGTGGCGTACTCCACGGTGGCCGGGAGGTTGAGGATGATCTTGTCCTCGACGGTCGGTTGCCACGCGTCGGTGACGGCCTCGCAGACCTCGAGGGCGAAATCGAGTTCGGTGCTGGTGAAGCTCTCCGGCGAGTACTCGAAGCGCAGCCGCGTGCCGGCGGCGACGAGCGGGGCTGAATGGCGCTTCACCCACTCGGTGCCCTGCACGGCGATGCGGCGAATGTCGTCGCGCGAGGCGTTGAAGACATGCCGCCGCTGCGCGGGCGAAGTGGAGTTGTACAGGTGGAAGATCGCGTGGCGCGCCCCGCGGAGCGCCTCGATGCTGCGGACAATCAACTCCTCCCGACACTGGCAGAGGATCTGGATCGCGACGTCATCGGGGATGAGCCCGCCCTCGATCAGCCGCCGGCAGAAATCAAACTCGATCTGCGAGGCGCTGGGAAAGCCGACCTCGATCTCCTTGAACCCAATGCGCACGAGCATCGCGAAATACTCGAGTTTCTCGTCGACGCTCATCGGCTGGGCGAGCGCCTGGTTGCCGTCGCGCAGATCGACGCTGCACCAGAGCGGAGCGCGCGTGAGTGTGCGGCCCGGCCACTGGCGGTCGGGGAGGTGGACCGGAGGGAAAGGCCGGTACTTGGTGACGGGGGCGGGTTGCATGGCGCGGAAATCGACTGACAAAAAAGTTGGTTATGGGCTGGCGGCGGTGCGGCCGAAAGGTCTTCCGGCCGTTTTTAGGGGGAAAGTCCGGCGGTCGGGCCGGACGAAATGGCTCCTACGCACGACCCGCCGCGAGGCGGCGCTTCAAAGGTCGTGCGCGCTCGTAAGTCGGAGGGCTGGCGGCCGCGTTGCCATGGGCGCGGAGAGGTAGCGGTCGCGTCAGGGTGAAGTCAAGGATCGCGACCGTTCGGCGTGCCGCCGCGGCCGTCGCGTCGACCTTTTTCACGAGAACGACGCGCCGCCCCGGAACTGTAACCCGCCCAACCAAGGCACGTCTTGCCTCTCGTGATCGCCCTTGCCTGCATCGCTGGATGCCCGACGCCGCCGACCCGCCGCCCATCGACCTGGCGGCGTGCCTCGATCGCGTGCGCCGGCGCGACCAGCAGGCGGCGCGCGAATTGGTCGACCACCTTTACCCTTTGGTGGTCCGCATCGTGCGATCGCATCTGCCGCGGCGGGTGGCGGAAGAAGACCTGTGCCAGGAGGTTTTCCTGAAGATGTTCTCGCGTCTGGCGCAGTACCAGGGGGCTGTTCCCTTCACGCATTGGGTTTCCCGCATCGCGGTCACCACGTGCATCGACCACCTGCGCGCCCAGCGCCGGCGGCCGGAATTCCGCTGGGCCGATCTTTCGGAGAACGAGGCGCAGGTGTTGGACACGGTTTTGACCTCCGAGAACGAAGTGGCCGCCAACGACGCGTTGGCGGCGCGGGAGCTGGTCGACAAACTGCTGACGCAACTCAAGCCCGAGGACCAGTTGGTGGTGCGGATGCTCGACCTCGAGCAGCGCAGCATCGCGGAAATCGCGGCTGCTACCGGTTGGAACCAATCACTCGTAAAAGTCCGGGCCTTCCGCGCCCGGCGGAAGTTGCAGAAGCTTTTTCAGGAATTACGGAGGAAGGAAAAATCATGAAAACCGTATCGTCAGATTCTTTGCCCGCGTGGTCGCGGCTTGCCCGCGCCGCCCGCCCGGCGGGTGAGGCGTTCCTGGATGCCGCCCCTTTCGGCTTCGCCACGCGGGTGGCCGCCCTCGGCCTCGCCGCCCGCGCGGAGGCGCCGTCGCTGTTCGAGGCTTTCGCCCTGCGGGCGCTGGCGCTCGCCGGCCTCGTCGCCGGTCTGAGCCTCGCGCTTGGTTTCGCGGATGGATTCGGCCCGGGCGACGATCTGCTCGTGCTCAACGACTCAATATCCGTGGTGCTGGCCTTGGTTGACTGAGATGGACCGTCCCTGGAAAGTCATTCTTGCGTTCTTGGGCGTCTTCATCGCGGGCGCGGTCTTCGGCGGATCTTTCACCGCGCGGTTGGCCCGGGTGGTGGATCGCCCTGCCAAAGCTGGTAAACAGGCCGGAAAGGAGCCGGGCGGGCGCATCTACCCGCAGCTCATGCGACAATTCACCCAGCGGCTGAATCCCACGGTGGAGCAGCAGAAGGCCATCACCCCGATCGTCGCCCGCGCGGCCGAGGATCTGCGGCGTTCGCAGCGGGAGCATCTGGCCGACACCACGCGCGCGACCGAACGGATGTACGAGGACGTCGCCGCGTTGCTGGCTCCCGAACAGCGCACGAAGCTTGAGAAGATGCGCCAGGAGACGCGCGATCGCGTCCGCCGGGAAAAGGAAAAGCGCGGGGACGCCTTTCCCGGCACCGATGTGTCCGCGAAGCCGGACGCCAAGGGTGGTTCCTGAGCGAAATTTTACCCGATGCACCTGAGAATCGCCGCGCTTTTTCTCACCTCCCTAATTCTGAGCGCGGCCGAACCCGCTGCGCTCGTCCCGCTGTGGTCCGGCGGGGCTCCCGGCTCGGGCGCGCGGCGCGCCGAGCCCGAGAAGGTCGCCGGTTCGAACGTCTCGAACATCCACGAGCCGTCGCTCACGGTTTACTTGCCGGAAGCGGGTCGGGCCTCGGGATGCGCCGTGATCGTCGCTCCCGGCGGCGGCCACGCGCGGCTCGCGATCCAGCATGAGGGGTGGAACGTGGCGCGCTGGCTGGCCGACCATGGCGTGGCGGCGTTTGTATTGAAGTACCGGCTGGCGAAGGACGACTCCACTCCGGCGGGGTCACCGCAACCGTACACGGTGGATCGCGATGCGCTGGGCGATGCCCAACGCGCCGTGCGGCTGGTGCGCGCGCGGGCGGCGGAGTGGAAGTTGAACCCCGCGGCGGTCGGCATCATCGGTTTCTCGGCGGGGGGGGAGGTGGCATTGCTCGCCGCCACGCGCCCCGGCTCCGGAGCGCCGGAGGCGACGGATCCGATCGAACGGCGTGACGCGCGGCCCGATTTCTACGGGCTGATCTATCCCGGCGGGTTGCCGCGGACCGACATCGAGGTGACCAAGGGCACGCCCCCCGTCTTCCTCACCGCGGGTTACGGCGATCGACAGAATATTTCCGAGGGCTTGGCTGAGTTCTACCTGCGCACGAAACGCGCGGGTGCTTCCGCCGAGTTGCACATGTACGCGGGGGCCGGGCACGGCTTTGGCGTCCGGGACACGAACAAAGGGCCAGCGGGTGCTTGGATCTCGCGTTTCCATGAGTGGCTCGGCGACCGGGGTTTCTTACGCGCCACCGCGCCCTGACCGCGGCTTGCCGCGCCCGGTGCGCCGCGTAACCTAGGGCTCCGGGATGCCGCGTCTCCGCCTGCTCACCTTCAACATCGCGCATGGCCGCGGGTTGAATCCGATCCAGGGTCTGACCACCCCGCGAAAACTGCGCGCCAATCTCCGGCGGATCGCGGCGCTGCTTGACCAGCTGAAGCCCGACGTGGTCGCGTTGCAGGAGATCGACGAGCGTTCGCGCTGGGCTGGCAACTTCGATCACCTCGATTACCTTCGGGTCCATACCCGCTTCCCGCACTCGGTCTTCGGCATCAACAACCGCCGGACGGGCCTCATGAACCTTTCCTACGGCAACGCGCTGCTTTCGCGCCATGACATCCGTGCCGCTGAAACCGTCGCCTTCGGCCAGCGCCGGCTGGGGGAGAAGGGTTTTCTCTACGCCGAGCTCGAGGTCGCGGGGCGGTGCGTGCCGCTGGTGAACCTCCACCTGCATTTCGGTTCCCGCCAGCAGCGGCTCCGCCAACTGGATCAACTGGTGGATTGGCTTCGTGAGAAGCACCGTCTCCACGGAAAACGCTGGGCGATCCCGCCGATTCTCTGCGGGGATTTCAATAATCCGCGTTCGCGCGACGACGCCACCGCCTCGTTGCTCAGCCACTTGTCCGATTACTGCGAGTATTCCCTGCATCCAGTCTCGGGCCCCACCTTTCCGTCGCCGCTGCCGCGGCGCGCCCTCGACTTCGTCTTCCTGCCTGAAGGGTGTGCCGACGTGCGTTGCGAGGTCGTATCCTCCCTCCTTTCCGACCATCTGCCGGTCTCGGTCGAATTCTCGTTCTGAGCTCCGCGGCGGAAAATTGCGGTTTCCTTCGGGAGTTCTAACGGCCATTTTCCCGGGTCCATGTCTCGCCTCCAACCGGTCTTCGCCCAGTGCCGTGCCGCGCGCCGCGCCGCCTTTGTCGCCTACGTCTGCGCGGGAGATCCCGATTTCGAAACCTCGGTGCAGGTCTGTCGCGCGCTGCTCGCCAACGGCGTCGATATCCTTGAACTGGGCGTGCCTTTTTCGGATCCGCTGGCCGACGGGCTTACCAACCAGCTGGCGGCCCAGCGGGCCTTGGAAGGCGGGATGACGGCGGCTCGGGTCTTTGAACTCGTGCGTCGCATCCGCGAGTTCAGCGACGCGCCGGTAGTTTTCTACACCTACTACAATCTCGTGTTCGCCAACGGCGTCGACGCTTACTTCAGCGCGGCGCGCGCGGCCGGAGTCGACGGTATCCTGACGCTCGACCTGCCGCCGGAGGAGGCGGGTGAGGTGCTGGCAGCCGGCAAGCGACACGGGGTCGACACCGTCTTCATCATCGCCCCGACCACACCCGACGAGCGGATCGCCCGCATCGCGTCGGCCACCACCGGATTCATTTATTACGTTTCCCGCGAGGGGGTGACGGGAGTGCGGGACCAGGTGGCTGGTAACATCCCCGAGGCGATGAAACGCATCCGGGCGCGGACCGACCTTCCGACGGTGGTCGGCTTCGGGATCGGCACAAGGGCCCAGGTGGCCGAAGTGGCGTCGCAGGCCGACGGTGTGGTCGTGGGCAGCGCATTGGTGAACTGCATTCGCGACAATCTTGGCGATCGCGCGGGTCTGCCCGCTAAGATCGGCGCGCGGGCGGCGGATCTCGCCGCCGGTACGTCGCGGGGTTGATCGCAGCTTTTTCACGGCGGCTTCCACCCTGGCCGATGCCGCGCAGGATTCTCCTCATCGACGACGACCGGCTGCAGCACCGGCTCACCGCGGCGCATTTCGGCGCGTTCCAAGGGGAGCGGTTCGAATTGGAGTGCGTGGGAAGTTACGAGGAAGGGCTCGGGAGATTGCTCTCGGGCGAACACGCCGCTTGCCTGTTGGATTACCAATTGGGTGAGCGCGACGGTCTGCAGCTGATCCGTGAAGCGGCGGCCGGTGGCTGCGCGACACCGATCATTTTTCTCACGGCGGAGTCGGCGGAACGGGTGGACCTCGCCGCGCTGGAGGCCGGGGCGCTGGATTACCTGCTGAAGGGGGAGATCACGCCGCGCTTGCTGGAACGCGCGTTGCGCTACGCTCTGCGGCTCGGGGAGACGCTGGCCGAACTGCGTCGGCTGGCGACGCGTGACGCCCTCACCGGTTTGCTCAACCGGCGGGAATTCGACCGACTGCTTGCGGAGGAGGTCGAACGCGCGCGCCGGCTGGGACAGCCCTTGGGCCTCGTGCTCGCCGATGTGGATCACTTCAAGCGCATCAACGACGCGCGCGGACATGCCGCCGGCGACGCCGCGCTGCGGTGTCTGGCGGAAAAAATCCTCGGGTCGGTGAGAGACATCGATCGCGTGGCGCGCTTCGGAGGCGATGAGTTCGCCGTGATTCTGCCGGCGACTGAGGCGGCGGGGACGCTCGAGGTCGCGCGCCGGATTTGCGCCAGCGCGGCCGAGGCGGGGTTCACCGTGAGTGCCGGCGCGGCCTCCCTGTCCGGTGAGGAATGCTCTGGGGATGTGCTCCTCGTGGCGGCTGATCGCGCGCTTTATGCAGCCAAGGGCGAAGGAAAAAACCGTGCGGTGGCTTGGACGGAGCCGCCCCGGAGCGGAACGCCATGAGCTGGCCGAAATGGGTTTCCGCGGAACGCCGCGCCTGGCTCTGGCCGATGTTGATCGCCGTCCTGATCTTCACGGCCTCCAGCCGGTCAAGCGTGTCCGGTCCGCGGATTCCGCATTTTGATAAGGTGGTTCATTTCTCCGTTTACGGGTTGCTTGGAACCTTGGCCTGCCGGGCCATCACGGGGCGCCGGGCGGCGTGGTGGGCCTTGGCCGCGGTCTCGGCCTATGGCGCCACCGACGAGTGGCACCAATACTTCGTGCCGGGTCGGTCGACGGAACTCGCGGACTGGATCGCCGACACCGCAGGCGCGGCGATCGCCATTTACACTTACCGCCGCTGGACGGCGTACCGGATAATATTGGAGAAACCATTGAAAATCCGCTCGGTCGCTAAGAACGATTAATCTGATTGGCTGAAAGCGGGAACGGGGGCGTAAGTGAGAGGCAGACATCCCGTGATCACCGCACCGCCGGGTTGATCCTGGTGCCGGCATTTTGCAGCGTGTTCGAAGGAATGAGCTTCTCAGGAAAACCAGCCGGGTTGCGGCCCGGGATGATCGCGGCGGGTCTGGCCGCGCTCACATTGTTGCTTTTCGCGCGGGCGATCGGGAACGGATTCGTTAACTACGACGACCCCGACTACGTCACGGCCAACGCGCAGGTGCATGGCGGACTCACCGGGGCGGGCATCCGCTGGGCGCTCACCGCGGGGGTGGCCTCGAACTGGCACCCGCTCACGTGGATGTCGCACCAGCTCGATGTCACGCTCTTCGGCCTCGATCCCCGCGGGCACCACGCAACCAGCGTGCTTTGGCACGCGCTTAACGCCGCGCTGGCATTCCTCGCGCTGCGACACCTCACTGGATCCGTCTGGGGTAGCGCGTTCTGCGCGGCGCTGTTCGCATGGCATCCGCTGCGGGTGGAGTCGGTGGCGTGGGTGTCGGAGCGCAAGGACGTGCTCAGCGGCTTCTTCTTTTTCGCGGTCCTTTGGCTCTACGCTGGCTACGTGCGTCGCCGCCGGGACGGGCGACCGTGGCTCGCCGCCTACGCCGCAACGCTCGCGGCCTTCGCACTCGGTCTCATGGCGAAACCGATGCTGGTGACGTTGCCGTGCCTTCTGCTGCTGCTCGATTTCTGGCCGCTTCGGCGCGTCGAGCTGGCGCGGGGCGCGGGATCAACTTGGGGGCGCCTGGTCGTGGAGAAGCTGCCGTTCTTCGCCCTCGTGGTCGCCTCGGCGGTGGTCACCTACCATGTGCAGAAGGCGGGCGGTTCAGTGACGGCACAGCTCTCGCTGGGCGACCGGCTCGGCAACGCGGTCATCGCGGTGGTACGCTACCTCGGGAAGTTCCTGCTGCCCGTCGATCTCGCCGTGCTCTACCCACATCCGGGATCATGGCCCGCGCGGCAGGTCGTCGCGGCGTTGGTGGTCGTGGGCGCGCTCACCGCTGCGGCCGTGTGGCAATTGCGCCGGCGGCCTTGGATCGCGGTCGGCTGGTTTTGGTTCCTGGGCACCTTGGTTCCGGTGATCGGCCTCGTGCAGGTCGGACTGCAGTCGATGGCCGATCGCTACACCTACCTCACAATTGTGGGCGTGCAGGTGGCGGCCGGATGGAGTTTGGCCACGGCGGCGTCCACGGCGTCCCGGCGGATCTGGAGCGTGGCCGGCGTCGCGGTGCTGCTCGGCTGCGCGGCCCTCACGTGGCGCCAGATCGCGGTGTGGCGCGACTCGGAAACTCTCTTCACTCGCGCCATCGAGGCCACCGAGGGCAACTATCTCGCCCACGACAACCGCGGCCTGCACCGCTACAAGGCGG
>JAURJO010000172.1 GCA_030832235.1 Verrucomicrobiota bacterium | reverse complement strand
GCCATCGCCGGCGAACAGCGCCGACTTGCCCGCGTCGTCCACCCACACCACGGCGCGCCCCGTCGCCCGCTTCGGCACGAGCCACACCGCGGGCAGCTCCTCGCGATAGGTGCGGTTGCGGACCAGTCCCGTCACTTCCAGGTGGCCGCCGCGATCCTTCTGCTCACCGGCGCGCCACTCGACTTCGCCCGCCGTGGCGGCGCTGCGACCGACGACCACCTCGATGCCGCCGCCGATGACCTCGCGGAATCGTTGCGGTGACGACGCCGTGGCGCGCAGCTGCTGGTCGGCATCGGTTGTCCACCAGCGCAGCAGGGCGCGCTCGAATTCCGGGTCCTCGGCCTTGGGCGCCGGATGGGCGGCGTCCCAGACCGACAGTTTCTCGACCGGCACGAGTTCGTAGTCCCGCTCGATCACCGGCTCCTTGAAGCCGAGTTTGAAGTGCTTGTTCAGCCAGTTGTAGAAGGCCGAGCGCGAGACCGCGTTGTAGTTGTGCGGGAAGTGCTCGCCGCGGTGGAGCATGACATTCTTCGGCGCGCCCAGCAGCGCGTAGTGCCGCTGCAACTCGGGAAAGCCCTTGGTCGACATCTCCTTCGTCCAGTCGTTCGCCGTCGTCATGCCCTGCGGCCCGGGGGCGAAGAGCGCGGCGAACTCGACGTTGCCGGTGCCGATGCGGAGCAGCGAGGCGTTCTCGCAGGTGCAGCCGCCCTGCATGGCGGTGCTCACCATCACGGCGGGAAACGACAACTTCACGCGCGGGTCAATCGCCGCGAGGAGCATCGTCTGCGTGCCGCCGCCGCTCGCACCCGTGATCGCGGTGCGCTCGGGGTCGACGTCGGGCAGTGAGAGCAGAAAGTCGAGGGATCGCACCGCGTTCCACGTCTGCAGCCCCATGATGCTCTGCAAACGCGCCTCCGCCTGCGGACTGTAGAGCCCCCAGTTGTCGACGGTGTTCATTTCCGGACGTTGCTTCGCGAAGCGGTGGACGATCGCCTCGCTGAACTGCCGCGAATCGGAGTCGCTGAGCATGTCCCATTGCCAGACGACGCAGCCCATGCGCGCCAGTTGCACGCACATCGCCTGGAAGCGGCTGCGGCCGCCCTGCTCGAAACGCTCCTGTCCCGTGGCGATCTCGGCGCGGAGCTTCGCCTCCGTCTCCTCCGAGAGCCGCGCGTCCTTCCAATGCCCGTGCGCGAACAGCACGCCCGGGGCGCGACCTTGCGCGTTCTTGGGCCGATACAAATTGCCGGTGACGTAAAACCCCGGCGCGCTTTCGAAATAAACCTTCTCCACCGTGTGGTCGCCGCGGTCGATGCGGCCGTGGATCACCGCGTTGAGGGGAGTGCGCGTGGGCAGCGGCCACAGGCCCTGCGACACGAGGATTCTCCGACGCACCTCCTCCGCGCGCACCGACCAGGCCTCGCGCGATTCCGCGGGCGTGAACGGAAAATACCCGTTGAGATCCTTCGGCGCCTGCAGGCGAACATCAGCGGGCAGCTTGCCGGGCTCCAGCACGCGCGGCGCGGCACCGCAGGTCGCAACCGCGATGAGCGAAAACAAGCACGTGAGTACGGATGATGACAAAGGGGTCGGGGTCATGGAAAAATCACCGCGCGGTTTTGCCCGGCGGGCAAGGCGGGAGACGGGCCGGAAACTTAAGGCCGGAGTGAGCGGAAAGACGGCGTAGAGATGGAAAACCTGGGCGGCCTTCTCTCCATACGCGAAATGCGCGTCATCGGCGGGAGTCGAACACGGAGCGAATCGAGACAGACTTCGGCGGATCGGACCACGTGAACTCGGGTCAAGCCTCTGTACCCATTGTGCCCAATCTCAAATCCCCTTCGGTTGCGGCGGAGCCGCGCGGGTCCCTGCGCGATTCTCCTCCGCTCGGAGCCGTCCAGGCCGCTCCTTCCGCATCACCCCAATTTCGGGGCTTCGGCGCCGTCGCCGCTCGCCACCGCGCCGCCAGCGTGGTGAGCGCCCCAAGCCGCCACTCACGGCGGCCGGGCGTCATCCCAACCAAAACATGAAAAGCAACCTGATCCCGGCGACGTTCGTCGCTCTCCTCATCATCGGCACGGCCGCGTTCGCGGCCGACCCCAAGCCCGCGAAGGTGACCTTCGCCAACGCCGACGCCGACCACGACGGCAAGGTCTCGCTCCGCGAGTACACCGCCGCCCACAAGGCGGCGATGGACTCCGTCGCGGCCAAGGCGAAGTTCGCGGAACTCGACAAGAACAAGGACGGCTCGCTCACGAGCGACGAGTTCTCCCCGAAGCGGAAGCCGCGCGCGAAGAAGGAGACCGCCGCGCGCTGAATAATCCGACTGCCTCCGGAAGGCGGCCTTCGCACGCGGCCGCCTTCCGGCCTGTTGCCGACGATTCAGACTCCCGAGAACCACCGGTCGGGACTCCGGCTTTCCTCCCCCATCCGCGGCCATGAATCGCGCGCCTCGCGATCTAGTTTCCCGCCGGCTCCGCATGCATGGCCTGCGCCATTCCGCCCGAAGCGCTGCCACGTCGCGACCGGACGCTCCGGTCTCGCCGACCGGGAAGCGCCTTGCGGGCGCCCGCGCTTCCGCCTTCGCTCGGCGCCCTTCGACCATGAGCCTTCCGATCAAGCCCGCCGCCTCGTGCGGCTTCGACCAGATCTCCCTCGGCGAGGTGATGCTCCGCCTGGATCCCGGCGAGGGTCGCGTCCGCACCGCCCGCGAGTTCCGCGCGTGGGAGGGCGGGGGTGAATACAACACCTCGCGCGGGTTGAGGAAATGCTTCCGCCTGAAGACCGCCGTCTGCACCGCCTTCGTGGACAACGAGGTCGGCCACCTCGTCGAGGACTTTATCATGCAGGGCGGCGTCGCCACCGACTTCATCCGCTGGCGGGAGGACGACGGTATCGGCCGCACCGTGCGCAACGGGCTCAACTTCACGGAGCGCGGCTTCGGCATCCGCGGCGCGGTCGGCGTGCCTGACCGCGGCAACACCGCCGCCTCACAGCTGAAGCCGGGCGACTTCGACTGGGACCACATCTTTGGACGGATCGGTGCGCGCTGGTTCCACACCGGCGGCATCTTCGCCGCGCTTTCGGAGACCACGGCCGCACTTGCCATCGAGGCCGTGAAGGCGGCGAAACGCCACGGCACGATCGTCAGTTACGACCTGAATTACCGCCCCTCGCTCTGGAAGAGCATCGGCGGCCAGAAGAAGGCCCGCGAGGTCAACCGCGAGATCGCCCGGCACGTCGACGTCATGATCGGTAACGAGGAGGACTTCACCGCGTCGCTCGGCTTCGAGGTAAAGGGCGCCGACCACAACCTGTCCCGCATCGAATTGGATGCGTTCAAGGGCATGATCCAGACCGCGGTCGGCGAGTTCCCGAACTTCAAGGTCGCCGCCACCACGCTGCGCCGCGTCGTGACCGCGACGAAGAACGACTGGTCCGCGGTGCTGTGGCACGACGGCAAGTTCTTCGAGAGCCGCCAGTATCCGGAGCTCGAGATCCTCGATCGCGTCGGCGGCGGCGACAGCTTCGCCTCCGGGCTGCAGTTCGGCTTCCTCGAGTTCAACGACCCGCAGAAGGCGGTCGACTACGGCGCCGCCCACGGCGCCCTCGCCTCGACCACCCCCGGCGACACGTCGATGGCGACGCGCAAGGAGGTCGAGAAGCAGATTCAGGGCGGCGGCGCCCGGGTGGTCCGCTGATCCGCTACTTTTTCGTCGGCGCCGCGCCCGGTGCAACGCCCGCCTCGGGCTGGTAGTAGGGAGTCATCGCCGCGAGGATTCGCTCGATCGCAGTGGAGCGGTCGATGACCCCCGTGTGCCGCCAGACGATCTCGCCGCCGGGAGCGACGAACACCGTGTGGGGAATCTGCCCGGGCGCTTTGGAGTCCAGCGCGTTGAGAAGATCCTCGGGCCGGGCGCCAGAGAAGAGATAGTGGTTGGTAGCCCGGCCTTCGCGTTTGGCGGAATTCACGGTGCGGGTCGTCATGCCCGCCCCCTGGCGCTCGAGGAAAGCCTTGGCCTTCGCGGTCTGCGCCGGCTCGTCGAGGCTCAGCGTGATGAAATCAAACTCGCGCAGGTCGAACTTCCGCGCGATCGCGACCAGGTCGGGAAATTCCTGCACACAGGGAGCGCACCAGGTCGCCCACACATTGATCAGCCGGAACTTTCCTGTCGCGTTCGCCCGCAACGCGGCCACGCCGGCGGCGTCGATCGGCTCCAGTTTCACGGGGATTTTCGTCCAAGCCGTTTCCGTCTCCGTGTGCTTGGCGCGCTTTTCCCGCCACTTCGTGGAGCAGCCGAAGGGTTTGGTGGTTTCCACCGGTACCGGCTTCCCCGCGAGCAGGGCGTCAATCGCGTCCCGCGCGTAGTGCTTCTTCACCGTCTCCTCCTGGGGATACCGCGAATCGTCGAACGCCCCGGCGTAACGCAGCTTCCGCGCCCGGTCGAAAATGAACACGTGCGGCGTCGCCAGGCAGCCGTAGGCCCGGGCCGTGAGCTGTCGGTCACCGTCGTAAAGGTAAGGAAAATCCCAACCGAGCTTCGCCGCGTAGGGCTTCATCTCCTCGAACGAATCGCCGTACTCGCCGTAACCGAGCTCGTTCACGCTTAGGCCGTCGGGGTGGTTGGGGTTGATCGCCACAATGGAAACGCTGCGTCCACGCAGGCTCTCGCGCAGTTTCTTCAGACGGCCCTCGATCCCGTGAGACGTCGGGCAATGGTTCGAGGTGAACAGCACCATCAGCACGTCGGTGCCGCCGAAATCCGCCAGCCGCCACATCCGGCCGTCGATCCCGGGCAGAGCGAAATCCGGCGCGGCATCCCCGATCGCGAGCGTCTTCAGGTCCGGGGGATTGCCGGAGGAATCAAGCGCCGGCTTGGCTTCCGCCGCGGAAAGCCGGGGCGGCACCAGCGAGATCAAAAACGCACACAGGGTGAACAGCAGGGGGCGCTTCATATTTGGGTGGTTGGAGCGTACGTGGCCGCCCGCCGTTGCCCAGCGCGCATTTGACGCGGCCTGCCGGGGGGGGCCGCGCCGTCTCTCTGCAATGCCATCCCCCAAATCGGGGATTTCGCCACGATTCCCCCCCCCCGTCACGCCAAGGTCGTGCTTTCAACGCGGTCCGCGGTTCACCTTCGCTGCGCTCGTAACCGCCTTTGGCCGTGAGGCGAACCGCCCGGGCCGCGGCAAACGGCCGCGGCTAAACGGGATCCGTCGCGGACGGTGCGCTGGCTCGACGGGCGGTTGCCGCGGCCTACGGCACCGGCACGGGGTCGAGGCGCCAGATATCCTGGGCGTACTCGCGGATCGTGCGGTCGCTGGAGAACTTTCCCATGCGGGCCGTGTTGATGATGGCCATGCGCGCCCAGGCGTCGCGGTCCCGGTAGGCGGCGTCGACGCGACGCTGGCATTCGCAATACGCACGGAAGTCAGCCAGCAGCATGTATGGATCGCCGCCGCGCAGCAGGCTGCCGTGCAGGGCCGCGAAGGCCCCGTGCTCCCCAGGCGAGAAGAAGTCGCTCCCAAGCCAGTCGATGACGGCGCGCAACTCCTCGTCGCGATGGTAGTAATCCCACGGGTTGTAGCCGCCGGCCCGCAGGGCCTCGACTTCGTCCACCGTGAGGCCGAAAATGAAAATATTCTCCGGCCCGACCTCTTCCTGGATCTCGACATTGGCGCCGTCGAGCGTGCCGATGGTGAGCGCTCCGTTGAGCGAGAGCTTCATGTTGCCGGTGCCGGAGGCCTCCTTGCCCGCGGTGGAGATCTGCTCGGAAAGGTCCGCGGCGGGAATGATACGCTCGGCGAGCGAGACCCGGTAATTCGGCAGGAAGACCACCTTGAGCTTCCCGTTGATCCGCGCGTCGGCATTGATGCGCTGCCCGATGAGGTTGATCGCGCGGATGATGTTCTTCGCGAGATCGTAGCCCGGGGCGGCCTTCGCGGCGAAGAGGAAGACCCGCGGCACGATGTCGAGGTCCGGGTGCTGCAGCAGGCGCCGGTAAAGGGCGAGGATGTGCAGCAGGTTGAGGTGCTGCCGCTTGTACTCGTGCAGCCGCTTGATCTGCACGTCGAAGAGGGCGTCGGGCGAAACCTTTACGCCGCACTCCGCGGCGATGACGGTGGCAAGGTCGGCCTTGTTCGCCCGCTTCACCGTCATGAATTCCTCACGGAAGGCACGATCGCCGGCGAACCGCTCCAGCCCGCGCAACTGGTCGAGGTCGCGCGCCCAGCCGTCACCGAGGCGGGCGGTGATGAGCGACGCGAGCCGCGGGTTGCATTTCAACAACCAGCGCCGCGGGGTGATACCGTTGGTCTTGTTGCGGAATTTTCCCGGATACAGCGCGTCGAACTCTGGGAAGAGCGTGCGTTTCAGCAGCGCGGTGTGGAGCTCGGCGACCCCGTTGACCGCGTGGGAACCCACGACGGCGAGGTTAGCCATGCGCACGGACTTGCCGCCGTTCTCCTCGATCAGCGAGCAAATGCGCTTCTTGGCATTGTCGCCCGGCCAGCGCAGTTCGACAACCTGCATGAGCCGTTCGTTGATCTCGTAGATGATTTGGAGGTGGCGCGGCAGGACGCGCTCGAAAAGCGGCACGCCCCACTTCTCGAGAGCCTCGGGCAGCAGCGTGTGGTTCGTATAGGCGAACGTGCGGGTGGTGATAGCCCAGGCGCGCTCCCAATCCATCGACTCCTCGTCGATCAGGATCCGCATCAACTCCGAGACCGCGATCGCCGGATGCGTGTCGTTGAGCTGTACCGCCACCTTGTCCGCGAAGTTGTCCCAGGAATTCGCGGAATTGCGCCGGTGGCGACGCAGGATGTCGCGCAGGGAGCAGGCGACGAAGAAGTACTGCTGCACGAGGCGCAGTTCCTTGCCGTTCTCCGTCTTGTCGTTCGGGTAGAGAACCTTGGAGATCGTCTCGCCGACGGCCTTCTCGCGGACCGCCTCGACGTATCCGCCGCTGTTGAACGCCGCCAGGTCGAAGTCCTCGGTGGCCTTCGAGGCCCAGAGCCGGAGGAGATTCACGGTCCCGGTGCCGTACCCGGCGATCGGGATGTCGTGCGGGACGCCCAGCACGGTGCGGGTGTCGACCCAGCTTGGCCGGTAATTGCCGCGGTCATCGAAGACGTTCTCCACCCGGCCGTAGAGTCGGACCTGCTGGGTGTACTCGGGCCGCACGACCTCCCACGGATCGCCGAAGAGGGTCCAGCTGTCGGGATGCTCCTCCTGATGGCCGTTCCGGAACGCCTGACGGAAGAGCCCGAACTCGTAGTAGATGCCGTAGCCGAGCGCCGGATAATCGAGCGTCGCCAGCGAATCCATGAAGCACGCCGCCAGGCGCCCGAGGCCCCCGTTGCCGAGGCCCATGTCGACCTCGCTCTCGCGCACGAGATCGAAGTCCTGCCCGAGCGCGGCAAGCGCATCCCGCGCGGTGCCGAGCAGGCCCGTCGCCAGCAGGTTGTTACCAAACATGCGTCCCATGAGGTACTCGAGGGACATGTAGTAAACCCGCCGCACGTTGCGGGCGTTATGGACTCCCTGGGTGCGGATGAGCCGCTCGTGGATGGTGTCGCGCAGCGCCAGCACCGTAGCCACCCACCAATCGCGGGCAGTGGCCGACCCGGCGTGTCGGGCGAGGGTCGAGACCAGATGCCGCTCGATCCGGGCGCGCATCGCGTCGACCGAAACGACTTCGGCTCCGTCGGCCTCGGCTTGACGCGCTCCGTTGCCGTTGCCAGCCAGGGCAACGACCCCGGCGGCGACCGAACCCTTTCCCCCGTTCTTCTTGGCAGTGCTTCGCATGGTGACCGGCCAGCTTGTAGAACGAACCGTGCCAGCGCGAGAGGGACCTTGCACTTATTTTTGAAAACGGCGCGCGAGCTCCCCGTGGCTGAGTTCGATAAATACCGGTCGCCCCGAGGGGCTGGTCAGGGGGGAGGACGTGGCGAAAAGCTGCGTGACCAGCGCGCGGACCTCGATCTCGGGGGCCGCTTCCGGCAGGCGCACCGCCTTGGCCGCCGCAAGCCGTGCGAGTTCATCGCGAGCGAGATCCCCGCTTCCCTGCGGCAGTGAGCCGTCCCGGAACGCCGACAGCAAGTCGCGCAAAAAGGGCTCGGCCACCGCGGGCTCCATCCACGCGGGAATGGACTCGAGGCGGAAGAAATTGCGCCCGAACTCCGCCACCTCGAAGCCGTGTTTCTCCAGAAAAACTTTCCGATCGAGCAACAGCGCGGAGGCGATCGCGTCGAGCTCCAGCGGCAGCGGTAGCAGCAGCCGCTGGCCCGGCACCTGCCCCGCGCAGAACTGTTCCCGTAGACGCTCAAACCACACGCGTTCGTGCGCCGCCCGGCGGTCGAGCAGCACGACTCCGGACGGAGTCTCGAAAACCGCGTAGGCGGCATGCGCTAGTCCGATAAATTTCCACCCGGGACCTCCCGGGGCGACGAAAGCCGGCCGAGGGGCCGGTGCAGGGACTGCCGCCGGCGAGGCCATGGGCGCCGCTGGCGCCGGCCTGGCGTGAAGCACTCCGGCGGGCGAAGGCGACGCGGCGATCGGGACGGCCGCGGCCGGGAGGACCGGAATCGCGGCTGCGGCGACAGGGGCGGAACCCAAAGGCGCCGCTGGCATCCCCAATGGCGGGGAGCCGACGGGAGCGACCGCGGACACAGCCGGCGCCGGAAGTACCTCGGCGGCCGCGCCCGCGCCAACCTCACGCAGTCGCTGCAGGACCGTGCGGATCAGGAAACCTCGCACCTGCGGCTCGCTGCGGAAGCGCACCTCGCGTTTCGCGGGGTGCACGTTCACGTCGACGGCCGCGGGGTCGCAGTCGAGAAACAGGAAGGCCACCGGGTACCGCCCTTTCGGCAGGGCCTCGTGGTAACTCTCGATCAACGCGTAGTTCAGCGTGCGGCTGTCGACGGGCCGCGCGTTCACGAACATGATCATCTCATGACGCGACCCCCGCCCCACTCCGGGCCGGCCGATCAGGCCGCTCAGGCGCAGTCCTGGTTCATCAGCCTCGACCGCCACCAGCGACTCCGCGGTCTGACGCCCGAAGATTTCCGCCACCCGCTCTTCCAAAGTGCGGCACTCCGGCGACCGGAAGACCACGCGGCCGTCCTCGATCAACGTGAACGCCGTACGGGGACAGGCCAGCGCGTACAACCGCACGCCATGGATGATATGCGCCGCCTCGGTCTGGTCGGATTTGAGAAATTTTCGCCGCGCCGGGACCGAGTTGAAAAGGTGCGATACCTCGATGCGCGTGCCGACCGGACGCCCGCAATCGCGCACGTGAACGAGTCGCCCGCCGTTCACCACCACCTCGGTACCGACGTCGTTCCCTTCCTCTCGTGTCTGCAACTGGAAGCGTGACACGCTCGCGATCGAGGGCAGCGCCTCGCCGCGGAATCCGTAGCTCCCCAGTCGGTCGAGATCCGCCGCTTCAGCGATCTTGCTGGTGGCATGCCGTTCCAGCGCGAGCAGGGCGTCGTCGCGCCCCATCCCGGAGCCGTTGTCCTCCACCCGCATCAACGACCGGCCGCCATGCCGGAACTCCACCTCGATCCGCGTGGCCCCGGCATCAAGCGCGTTCTCCACCAACTCCTTCACCACGGCCGCCGGACGTTCGATCACCTCGCCGGCGGCGATCTGATTGGCGACCCGGTCGGGCAGGATGCGGACTTTCCCCATGGCTAGCGCCCTAGCTCGGGCCTCGGACCGCCGACGTCAACTCCCGCTCGCGCGTCGGCCTGCCGGCCGGCCGAGATTGGCGCGCGAATAACGGGGAGGCAGGAAAGTCATTCGGTCCTTCTCCTCATCTGCGCCTTTCGGGGCATCTGCGGTCAAAAACGCGGGGCTCATCGATAAAATCCGTCGGCCGTCATGGGCTCCGCATGGACCGCGGCGAGCAGCCGCGGCTTCATGCCATCTACACCGGATGCCATTTGTCCGGAAGCGCAGTATCTTCTTCCATCGAGAAACGCATGCGATGTAGCCGAGGGTGTTGACCCGCCGCAGGCTCGGATAAGGCGGGCTCCCTCGGACAAGTCGGGTGCTCCTTCCGCCATTTTCTCACTCCCTCTCGCTTTCCCTCATCACTCCCGGCGCGGAACAGCCTTTCTCCTTCGCTGAGCCCACGGAGGACAAGTCGGCCGGCGGGCGCACCTTATAACCCGAGGCGAACAGCCTCGGCTACACCGGCACTCCCATTTCCGCGTCCATCCGGGTTCAGCCGTGCTTATCCCCCTCTCGGAGCCGTTCAGAACCATCTTCGGCTTTCATTACGAATCCTCCTCGGCGGTTGCGCCGGCGGATGCGGAGCGCAACATTCGGGTTCGCATGAGCGAGTCCTCCACTCCGCGCGCCGCCGTCCCCGCCCCCGAGTCCCTCGACTCCTCGCTGCTCCGCACGCTGATGGACACCAGCGCTGATCGGATCTACTTCAAGGACCTCGAGAGCCGGATCGTGCGCAACAACGCCGCCCACGCCCGCTCGCTGGGCGCCCCGTCTCCAGAGTCCTGCGCGGGACGCACCGATTTCGATTTTTTCTCCAAGGATCACGCCGAGCAGGCGTACGCCGACGAGCAGCGGATCATCCGCACCGGAGAGCCGATCATCGCCAAGGTGGAGCGCACCACGCTACGCGACGGACGCCGCGGCTGGGCCTCGACCACCAAGATGCCCTGGCGCGACGCCGCGGGCAGGATCATCGGCACGTTCGGTTTGACGCGCGACATCACCGAGGCGCACGAGGCCGAACGGCGCCTCAACGATGAGCGCATCCTGCTGCGCACCATCCTCGATCACCTTCCGAGCCGGCTCTACGTCAAGGACGTCAATTCCCGCTACGTCCTCAACAACCGCTCGCATCTCGATCTGCTGGGCGCGCCCTCGCAGGAGTCGGCGCTCGGGCGCACCACCACCGACTTCTTCCCCGGACCGCGCGGCGAGCAGGCTCTCGCCGACGACCGGCGCGCATTCGGCGGCGAATCGCTGATCAACGTGGAGAAATCGGATTTCGGGCCCGAGGGCGACGTCCACTGGTCCCTCGTCACCAAGGTCCCGCTGCACGACGCCCACGGGGAAATCGTAGGCCTGGTCGGCATCAGCCACGACATCACCCGCCGGAAAGTCGCCGAGGAGGAGGCCCGTCGCCGCGGCCAGGAGATGGAGGCCGATCTGCGCATGGCGCGCCAGGTGCAGGAGGCGTTTCTGAACCGTCCCTATCCGGTTTTTCCCGGCGCCACGGCCGCGGGACGGCTGCGTTTCGCGCACCGCTACCTGCCGGCATCCACGCTCGGCGGCGATTTTTTCGACATCATGCGGGTCTCCGACTCCCGGTGCGGTGTCCTGGTCTGCGATGTGATGGGGCACGGCGTTCGGGCCGGCCTGCTGACCGCACTCATCCGTGGCGTGGCCGAGGAGGTCGGCACGCGCACCACGGATCCGGTGGCGGTGGTGGCGGAGATCAACCGCAGTTTGATGCCGATCGTGGAGCAGACGGGCCAACCGGTTTTTGCGACGGTATTTTTTGCGCTGATCGATCTGGCGACCGGACGCCTGGACTACGCCAACGCCGGCCACCCGGCTCCGCTCATCCGCCACGCCCGCGGCGAGATCGAACGCCTCTCACCGGCGGATCCGGAGCCCGCGGCGGGCCTGATGGCGGATTTCAGCTACTCAAGGCTGAGCGCCGAATTCCTTCCCGGCGATCTGCTGCTGGCCTTCACCGACGGCGTATTCGAGGCCTTGGGAGCGGAAGGTCAGATTTTCGGCGAAACCAGGATCAGGGAGGTGCTTGCCGCCACCGCCGGCCGCCCGGCCGAGGAAATCAACCAGCGCCTCATTGCCGCGGTACGGGACTTCTCGGGACGGGATTCCTTTGAGGACGACGTCTGCGTCGTGGCGATCGAGGCCCTGCGCTGAAAACCCCGAAATGCTCAATGCGTGGCCCCGCCGGCGGCCCGCAGATCGCGTCGTGAAAGCAGCGCGGTGAGCAGCATCACTCCGGTTGCTTCGGTGAGAACCGCGAGGGGCAGCGAGGGCTCCCCCGCTACAGCCGCCTCCTCCATCGCGGGAAGGTGCACGAAGCCCGCGCGTACCCCCGCGCGACGCCGCATGGCATGCATCAGGCCGTAGAAG
>JAURJO010000171.1 GCA_030832235.1 Verrucomicrobiota bacterium | reverse complement strand
ATATCGCTGATCCGGCACAAGCCTTCACCCTCCTAACCCTCCGTGACCTCCGTAACCTAAAGCCCTTCACCCTCTCACTTTCGCGCTCCTCGTCCCTCTCACTCTCCCCTTCCCTTTCCCTCTCCCTTCTCCAAATGAATCTCCTCGTCACCGGCGGCTGCGGCTTCATCGGTTCCAACTTCATCCGGCAGCGTCTGCTCGAAAAAGGTCCGGAGGCTGCGACCAAGGTCGTCAACCTCGACGCCCTCACGTACGCGGGCAACCCCGCCAACCTCGCCGACCTCGCGAGTGATCCGCGCTACGTCTTCGCGCACGGCGGGATCGGTGACACCGAGCTGGTGTCGCGCCTGCTGGCCGAGCATGCGATCGATGCCGTGGTGAATTTCGCCGCGGAGTCGCACGTCGACCGTTCGATCGATTCGCCGGAGCCCTTCGTGCAGACCAACGTCGTCGGCACGCTGCGCCTGCTCAACGCCGCGCGGCTGCACTGGGCGAAGCTGCCCGAGCCGCGCAAAGCGGCCTTCCGCTTCCTGCACGTTTCAACCGACGAGGTTTACGGCACCCTGGCACCGAACGACCCGGCCTTCACCGAGGAGACGCCCTTCGCACCGAACTCACCGTACGCGGCGTCGAAGGCCGCCAGCGACCACCTCGTGCGCGCCTACCAGCACACCTACAAGCTGCCCACGCTCACGACCAACTGCTCGAACAACTACGGCCCCTACCACTTTCCCGAGAAGCTGATCCCGCTGATGATCCTCAACGCCCTCGAGGGGAAGGGCCTGCCGGTGTACGGCGATGGCATGCAGGTGCGCGACTGGCTCTACGTGGAGGACCACGCCGCCGCCATCTGGCTGGTGCTGCGCAAGGGTCGCGTCGGCGAGACCTACAACGTCGGCGGCCTGAACGAGAAACCAAACATCGAGATCGTGCGTACGATCTGCGCCCTGCTCGACCGCAAGTCACCCCGCGCCGACGGAAAATCCTACACCACGCAGATCACCTACGTCGCCGACCGTCCCGGCCACGACCGCCGCTACGCGATCAACTGCGAGAAGCTCCAGCGCGAGCTCGGCTGGTCCCCGCGCGAATCCTTCGCCACCGGCATCGAGAAGACGGTCGACTGGTACCTGAAGAATCGTAATTGGGCGGCGGAGATCACCGCCACGCGTTACGCGCGTGAAAGGCTAGGGGCTAAAGGGTGATGGCGATGGGCGATCGGCGATAGGCGATGGGAACAGGCTTCCAAAATCTGCAGGTCTGGAAAGACGCGATGGCGCTCACGGTCGAGACCTACAAGGCGACCGACCGCCTGCGCGACCCGGCACTGCGCGACCAGATACGCCGCGCGGCAGTGAGCGTCCCCTCGAACATCGCGGAAGGAGACGAACGTGACACGGATCGCGATTCCGTCCGTTTCTTCTATATCGCCAAGGGCTCTTTGGCCGAACTTCGGACCCAGCTGGAAATCGCCCAGGAAGTAGGTCTTCTGCCCGCGGAACGCGTCCACAGTATTCAGCAGCAAGCAATCGTCGTCGGCCGTCGCCTTGGCGCCCTGATCAAAGCCAGATCCGCAACCTATGAACGTTGACCCATCGCCCAAAGCCCATCGCCTCTCGCCTGCCCGCAAGGGCATCATCCTCGCCGGTGGCTCCGGCACGCGGCTGTACCCGCTCACCATCGCGGTCTCGAAGCAGCTGATGCCGGTGTACGACAAGCCGATGGTCTATTACCCGCTGTCGGTGCTGATGCTCTCCGGGATCCGCGAGATCCTCATCATCTCCACGCCTACCGACCTGCCGCTGTTCCGGAAGCTGCTCGGTGACGGCGCCAATCTCGGCGTGAAGTTCTCCTACGCGGAGCAACCCAGCCCCGACGGCCTCGCGCAGGCGTTCCACATCGCCGAGGACGTGGGTTTCCTGAAAAACGAGCCGGCCGCCCTCGTGCTCGGCGACAACCTCTTCTACGGTCACGATCTAGTAAAGTCACTCGAGCGAGCCACCGCGCGCACCTCCGGCGCCACCATCTTCGGCTACCACGTGTCGGATCCCACGAGCTATGGCGTGGTGGAGTTCGCGGCCGACGGCCGCGTGCTCTCCCTCGAGGAGAAACCCGCCCAGCCGAAGTCCAACTACGCCATCCCGGGTATCTATTACTACGATTCCGATGTCGTCGCGTTCTCCCGGCGCCTGAAGCCGTCGAAGCGCGGCGAGTTGGAGATCACCGACCTCAACCGCCTGTACCTCGAGGCCGGCAAACTGCACGTCGAGGTGCTGGGGCGCGGAACCGCGTGGCTCGACACCGGCACCCACGACTCACTCCTCGAGGCCGGGCAATTCGTCTCGGTCATCGAGAACCGCCAGGGCCTGAAGATCGCGTGCCTGGAGGAAATCGCCTGGCGCCAGGGCTGGATCGATCGCGCCGCGCTCGAGGCCAACATCTCACGCCTCGGAAAATCATCCTATGGCGCCTACCTGCGCCGCCTCGCTTCCGAGAAGTGACCGCGGCAGCGGCGCGCGAATAAGGGATTGAGCGGCGGGCGGTTTCGCGGGGAAGCTGTCGAAGCCCCGGGTGATGCCGTCCTCCCCGTCCCACTTTTCCTCCGAGCAAGCCGGCCCGGCGCCGCGGTTGAGCATCGTCGTGCCGCTGTTCAATTGCCTCGCGCTCACCCGCGCGATGCTGGACAGCCTGCGCTCCACTCTGCCGATGGACGTCTCGCACGAGATCATCCTTGTGGACGACGGCAGCACCGACGGCACCCGCGAGTGGCTCCGGACCGCCCGCGAAACGCAGGCCCCGCCGTTCCGCGTGCTGCTCAACGAGCGCAACCTCGGCTTCGCCGGCGCCAACAACCGCGCCGTCGCCCTCGCCCGCGGCGAGGTGCTCGCGCTGCTCAACAACGATCTCGTTCTCCTCCCGGGCTGGCTGGAGCCCATGCTGGCGGCGTTGGAGCGCCTTGGAGACCGGACGGGGCTGGTGGGCAACGTGCAACGCGACGCCCGCACGGGTGAGATCGACCACGCCGGACTTGAGATCACCCCGGCGGCCAAGCCGGTGCACACGCGGGAACTGCCAGCACGACTCACGCGGCTGCTTCAGCCAGTCCGTCCGGTGGCAGCGGTGACCGGTGCGTGCGTGCTCCTGCGGCGATCGCTCTGGCAGGAGCTCGGCGGCTTTGACGAAGGCTATGTCAACGGCGGAGAGGACATCGACCTCGGCTACCGCGCCCGCGCGAACGGACGCGTGAACGTCGTGGCGCTGCAAAGTGTCGTCCGGCACCACGTGAGCTCGTCGCCCGGCAGAAAGGCCCGCGACGAGCAGAACTCCTTCCGCCTCGCGCAACGCTGGGAACGCGAGCTCACCGCCGACGCGTGGCGTCCGTGGTGCCGGGAATTTCTTCGCTCCTCGTTCGGCAGCCCGCGCGAGCGCGAGTACCGGGTGGTCTTCGCTTCGCTGGCCTATCTCGCGGGATTCCGCCGCGAGCCACCGCCGGAGGCGAGGCGCGGCGTGGCGGAAGGGATGGCCCGCGAATTCGCGCGCTGGCGCGCGATGTTTCCTAGCTGACCCGCCCCGCGTCGGCCGAGGCGACGACCTCGCGCACGACCGACTGCGGCCGCTGGTTCACGGCGATGAACATGCGGCCGAGATATTCACCGATCAGGCCGAGCATCACGAGCTGCGTGCCGGAAAAAATGAGAATGCAGGACATCGTCCAACCCCAGCCGTACTCCGGACCGATGCCTCGGTACCAAAGCCACGCGATCGTACCGAGCGCCACCATGCCCGCTGCGGCGACCACCAGCCCGAGCACCGTCGCGATCCGCAGCGGCAGCAGCGAGAAGTTCACCCACGCGCTGAGCCAGAGCCGGATGAGTTTGCCCAACGTGTAGGTGCTGGCGCCCGCCTTACGCTCCTCGTGGCGCACGGCGATCGAGCCGATGCGCTGCGTGACCTGCAGAATCAGGCCGTCGATGTAAGGATAAGGCCCCGCGTAGCCGACCACCTGCCGCGCGACGAACGCGCTCACGCAGCGGAAGCTGGAAAGGTAGAAACCCGCCGGCTTGTCGAGGGCCCAGTCGGTCATCCGGTTGGTGAACCAGCTGCCGAGATTCCGCCACGCCTCGTGGCGCTTCTCATCGTAGTGCCCGTAGACGACATCCAGGCCGGAGGCCTTCGCTTCTTGCCAGAGGCGCAGCGCCTCGGCGGGCGGATTCTGCCCATCGTCGTCGAGGTTCACGATGTGCGCGCCGCGCGCGTGCCGCCAGCCGGTGAGCACGGCGTTGTGCTCGCCGTAGTTGCGCGCGTGCTCGATCAGCGTGACCGGCACCCGCGCCGCACGCACCAGCTCCCGGGCCGCGCGGCTCGTCTCCTCCCCGCTGCCGTCATGCACCAAAATGATTTCGTGCCCGCCCTCGACGGTGAATCCCTCAATTTCACGCACGACCGCGCCGATCGTTTCGGCGCTGCGGTAAAGGGGGATGACGAAGCTCAGGGCGGGGCCGGACATCGGCGGGATTAGTCGCCCAAGCCCCGTGACGGGGCAAGACCCTGTTTCCAACGTCACCGACAGGCGGGATTAACCGCTGCTCCCGTCAAACGTAGTGCCGCAGTTCGCGACGGTAATAGGCGACCGTCCGCTCCAGCGCGGTGCGCAGGTCGGTCCGCGGCTTCCAGCCCAACCGTCGCGAAATCAGGCGTCCGTCCGCAAAGTAATCCCCAATGTCGATCCGCCGACGGTCGGCCGGAAACTCGCGCACGACGAAGGATCCGCCGCGATTGATCTCCACCAGGAGCTCGGCAAGGCGCTGCAGCGTTACCCGCGGGGGTCCGCCGAGGTTGAAGACCTCGCCCACCGCCTCCGGTTTAGCCGCCGCCAAAAGGAACGCCTCCACGGCGTCGTCGACATAAGTGAAGTCGCGCAACTGCTCCCCACCCCAGACCTCGAAGGGCTCGCCCTCCACCAGCCGACGCACCCACACGCCGACGAACGTCTGGCGCGCGTCCTTCACGCGCATGCGCGGGCCGATCGTGTTGGTGAGGCGCAACGCCGTCGCGGCGATCCCGTGCACCCTCGAGTACAGGAGGTGGAACGCCTCGCCCGCCATCTTGTTGATCCCGTTCACGTCCACCGGCCGCAGGGGATGGCGCTCATCGACCGGCAGGTAATCGGGCCGGCCGTAAATCTGCCGTGTGCTCGCAAAGACGATCCGGATCCCCGGGTTATGCAGCCGGCAGGCCTCGAGGATCGCCAGCTGCGCGCGGCAGTTGATGTCCAGGTCGGTCTGCGGGTCCGCCATCGAGTCCATGTGGCTCGTCTGTCCCGCGAGGTTGAAAAGAAAGTCCTGCCCGCGCACGAGGTCCGGCAGCCGCGGCCAGTCGCGCACATCGGCGACATGCACCTTCACGCGCGCGGCGATCCCCGCGAGGTTGCGGCGGTTCCCGCCGTACTCGGGCACCAGGCTGTCGACGATCGAGACGCGCGCCCCGAGGCCCACGAGGGCACGCGCCAGATTCGAGCCGATGAAACCGAGACCGCCCGTGATCAGGACACGCCGGCCCGCGAACACGCGGCGGAGGTTCGGGCGGGCGGACATCGGCGGGCAGAAAACACGTCGCGCCGTGGTGGCGTCAATTCCCACCTACCTCGACGCGCAGCTGATAGACGCAAAGCGCCACCTGACGCGGGTCCGCCGCCGAGGCGCGCGCCGCCGGCTCGAGCGAGCGCAGGGTCCAGCGCGAGGCGCCCGGCGGCAGCGTGACCGGCCCGAAAATGAACTTGGTACGCTCCTCACCCAATTTGACGGTGCCGCCCGTGCGAAGACCGGCGGGATCGAGTAACTCGACCTCCCGGCCGCCAAATCCGCGCGCCTCGCCGCTGAACCGGACCACGAGCGGTACACCGCGCGGATTCTCAATCTCCAGCCCCGCGGCGCGATCCGTCCATTCCCACTGTTCACTCCCGTCCGGTGTCCGCTCCAGCCCGTGCCAGCCGGCCGAGGGAATCACCCGCAGCCCGTGCGGACCAGCGGCGCTGATCAGGGTGAAGCGTGGCGAGAGCCGCTGCCATCCGGGGAACTCCGGGGCAGCCCCGACCACTCCGCTTTCCAGACTCCAGTCGCCGCGCAACGGAGTGTCGCGCCGCGCCTCATAAGTGTGGGTCGCGAAGTACTGCTCCTTGCGCAGCAGGAAGACGTGCGCCCAGAGGCGCGTCCACATGTCGGGCACCAGCAGGTTCACGCCACGCACCTCCTCCATCGCCTCGACGCGCAGCAACGCGACGACCTCCGGATCGAACCGCAAAGGCGCACGGCTGAGACGCACCATGAAGAAACCCGCCGCGGCGAGGTTGCCGGCGACCACGACGACGGCCGTCGCCGCCACCAGCAGCCATTCGTGGAGCCGCCGGCTGCGCCGCAACGTCACCCACCAGCAGCAGGCCGGCAGCAGCACCGGGAAAAATACCGCGAAGAGTTTGTACGCGTCGTAGCTGGCGTTGGTACCGAGCATCGCGCCGCGCGCCTGGAGGAATCCGTACCCCAGCAGCACGGGAACCGATAACGCCAGCGCCGCCCAAGCAGCAGGCGTGCGCAGGGTCGCGGCGCGCAGATGGGCCCAGACCAGCAGACCGACGAAAAGCGCCGAGAGCGCCCAGCGCAAAGGCGCCCAGGGCAACGGCTCCAGGTCCGGCGCCAGCACAAGTCCGAACCAGCCTTCGGCGGTGAACGCCGGCACCGGCCAGCCGAAATCGTACGT
>JAURJO010000170.1 GCA_030832235.1 Verrucomicrobiota bacterium | reverse complement strand
TTATCCGGTGCCGCGCCCCGGCATCGAGACGCGCCGGGAGTACTGAGCACGCTCAGCGGCCCACGGCCGCGTCTCGAATGGCGCGCACCACCGCGGGGTCGGTAGCGACCCCCAGCACACCGTTCACGATGAACTGCACGCCGATGCAGAGGATGAGGAAACCCATGACCTTGGTCAGGGCGTTCATGCCGTTCACGCCGACGAGCACCACGGTGCGCTCGGCGAGCCGCAGCACGCCGTAACTGATGATCGCGACGATCAGGATCCCGAGAATGATGGCGATGTAGTCGAGCCAGTGTGAGGCGAGCGACGTGAAGCCGACGGTGACGGCGATCGAGCCGGGGCCGCTGAGCATCGGCAGCGCGAGGGGCGAGAAGGATACGTCGCGTTTCGCGCGAGCCTCCGCCTCGGCCGGATCGTCGCGCCGCGGATCGCGTGGCGCGCCAAGGAGCATCGTCGAGCCGATGCCGGCCACGAGGAATCCGCCCGCGATGCGCAGGCCCGGGATCGAGATCCCGAAGAAATTCATGATGAAGGTGCCGCCGATCAGGAAGCTGACCAGGATCCCCACCATGTAGAAGCAGGCGTGGCGCAGCTGCTGCAGGCGGCGCTCGCGCGAGTCGCCCTCGGTGATGGCGAGGAAGCTCGGCGCCGCGGCGAGCGGATTGATGATCGGAAGGAGCGCGATCACCGTGCCGATGATCAACTCCCAGAAGTGGTCGACCTGCTGCATGGCCCGACGGTAGCCCCGCACCGGGAAAAAGCTACCAAAGCTCGACCGGACCGCGCGGCACGGGAATGGCCTCCCGACCCGCCTCCTCCGGATCCTCGGCCGCCCGCAGAAACGATGGCACCAGCGGGGCCGGCGCGAACTTCGGCAACAACTCGCCGCTCTCGTCGCAAAACTGCCGGCGCCAACCTAGGTACTCCTCGATCGCGGCCTCGAAGTCGGCCCGCGAGGTAATCGTGAGGATGCGGCGTTTGAACGGCTTCGCCGGGCCGAAGCGCCGCGCGTACCACGGCGCCACCCGACGGAAGAGCCGCGCGCCGTGCTCCTCACCGTGAAACTCGACGTAACGTTCGAAATGCCGGCGCAACACACGCAGCCGCTCGTGGAAACCCGGCTCCGGCAGCTCCTCGCCCGTTCGCAGGAGATGCGCCGTGCGCCGGAAAATCCAGGGGTCGTAGAACGCGCCGCGCCCCACGCTCACGCCCGCACAACCTGTCTCGGCCAGCATGTGGCGCGCCCCCGCGGGCGTGGTGACGTCACCGTTCCCGATCACCGGGAGCCGAGGCACCGCCTCCACCACCGCGCGGATGCCCGCGAGGTTCACCTTGCCGGCGAAACCCTGCGCGCGCGTTCGGCCATGCACAAAGACCGCCGCCACCCCGGCATCCTCCAACGCGCGCGCCAGATCCGGCGCGGTGAGGTTTTCGTCGTCCCAGCCGAGCCGCATCTTCGCCGTCACCGGAATGCGCACCGCCGAGACCATGCCGCGCACCAGCGCCGCCGTGCGTTCCAGCTCCGTCATCATCGCGGAGCCGCCGCCGATCTTCGTCACCTTCCGCACCGGGCAACCCATGTTGATGTCCACCGAGTCGGCGCCGAGCTCCTGGCACATCACCGCCGCGTCGCGCATCTCCTCGGGCACGCTCCCGAAGAGCTGGATGGCGAACGGGCGATCGGCCGGCGCCGAGGCGACCAAGCGAAGGGCATTGCGGTTCCGCTCCAGCAGGGAACGGGCGTTGACGAGGTCCGTCGTCGCCCAGGCCAAACCACCCAGTTCCCGCACCGTGAGGCGCATGGGCAGGTTGGTGTAGCCCGCCAGGGGCGAGAGGAAGAGGTTGGACGTCAGCTCGTAGGGACCCAGGCGCACGCGCCGCAGCGTGCGGCACGCCAGGCCCCGCGCAACCCGGGATCATGGCGAGTTTTCGCGACAGAGGAACGAATGGGAGAACCCCGAAGGTGGGAGGCGTGGGAAGCCGGTGTTCAAGCCACCAAACCCGGAACAACCACGAATGGACAACAAGGCGTACGAATGGCCCGAGCCTGGAGATCGAACCAGCGGCCTTCCCAGTCTTCCGACTCTCACTGGTCTCAAACGTCTTCGTCGTCTTTCCCGCTCTTGCGCCCCTTGAGCCTCTTCGCGGCCAATTCAGGCATAGCCGCCAAGAGGCGCAAAAGGCACAGGAGCACGCCCAGCCCAGAGGCCGCGGTCGCTTGATTTTTCCGCGTTTTCCGTGAATTCCGCGGGCTAACTCTTTTCGGGAATTCATGTCTCCCGGCTGTTCGGTCGCGCTGCTTTTCGCCTTCACGGCCTTTCGGCTTACCTCATCCCTCCGACTCGGCGCGGGGTTGCGTCACGAGGCGTGATGGGATGATGGTCTCTTTTTCAACGTGCCCGACCCCCGTTCCAACGCCCAACCGCCGCACCGCGGGCCCGATCCGCGCGGCGGCCCGCGTCCTCCCTCTGGAAACGCCGGCCACGCTGGCCAGGCCGGACGCGGCCAGCGCAATCCGCGTGATCCGCGTTCGGGGGGTCGGCCCTTGTCGCCGGCAAACACCCCCGCGCCACGCCCTGCGCCCGTCGCGGCTCCGAAGCCCGCCGCGGTCGCGGCCGTCGTCGCCGCGGCCGGCGTGCCGCACGGTTCGCGCGAGGGCGGCTGGTTGCCCGACCTCGTCTATACCGGGGATAAATTCGAGGCGGGGCTCGCGTTCTTCGCCGACTCCACCGGCCGGATCACCCGCTTTTCCCGCGAACCCGCCGACCTCGCGACGGCACGACGGCTGGCGGGCCAGGCGGCGCTGCCCGGACTGGTCAACGCCCACTCGCACGCTCTGGGCCGGCTCGCGCGCGGCGAAACGGAGACGGGGCGCCTCAACCCTGCGCTGCCGCCGGCGGCGATTCTGGCGAAGCTCGGCGCGGAGGACGTTTTCGACACGGCGCGGCTCGTTTTCCTCGAGATGATGATGTCGGGCGTCACGTGCGTGGGAGAGTTTCACGCACTGCACCACGGCGCGGAGTCCGCCGGAGCCGAGAAGGATTTCGGCCGCGAGGTGGTGCGCGCCGCGCACGAAGTCGGTATCCGCATCGCGCTGCTGCGAGTCGCGATCCTGCGCGAGCAACCGCCATCGAAGGCGGCACTTCCGCCCGGCGTTTTGAGCGCGTCGGCCGAACAATTCACCCGCGAGACGGAAGCGCTGCGTCTCGCCATTGAGCGGGACTTCCCTGCGGACGAGGCTTGGCTGGGGGTCGCACCGGACTCTCTCGCGACCGTGCCGCCCGAAGCTTTCAAGGTGATCGGCAACTATGCGCGGGCACAGCGATTGCGGCTGCACACCCACGTCGCCTCTTCGGCCGAAGACGTTGCCGCCGGCGTGGCCGAGCACGGGCGCACGCCCCTCGCGCTGCTGGCTGAACTAGGGCTGGTCGACAAACGGTTCACGGCGGTCGACGCACGGCATCTGACGGACGACGAGATTCGGTCGCTTGGCACCGCGCGGGCCGCGATCTGCCTCACTCCGGGCCTACCGGCCGCCGTAACGGCTTTGTCGACGGCGGGCGCCGGAGTGGCTGCGGGCACGGACTCCCACGCGCCGGCGAGTCCCCTCGTGGTGGCGCGCACGGCAGGCTTCGAGGATGCCACCGCCGCATGGCGGAGCGCGACCGTGGCAGGAGCGCGTAGCCTCGGGGCAACGGGAGGAGCCCTCGAGGTCGGACGGCCGGCGGACTTCTTCACGGTCAGCCTTTCCGACCCCGCGCTGGCAGGAGTGGAGCCGCCGGCTTTGCCGGCAGTGCTGCTTGCAACGCTGGATCGCCGCATGATCCGCGACGTATGGGTGGGGGCCCGCCAGCGTATCGCGGCCGGTCGGCACCTCGCGCAGGGACAGATCACGGGCCGCTTCATCGGATTGCAGGACCGCTTGCGTGGACGGACTCCCCAGCCGGCGGCGACGCTCGACGCGGCGAGTTGACCGAGACCGGAAGCGGTCTTTTGGATCGATCGAATGACACCTTCCCTCGTCGTACTGGCCGCCGGGATGGGCTCGCGTTACGGCGGGCTCAAGCAGATCGACCCCGTCGGTCCCAGCGGCGAGACCGTGCTCGACTATGCCGTGTTCGACGCGTTGCGCGCGGGCTTCGGCCGCGTGGTGTTCGTGATCCGGCGCGACTTTGAGCAAATCTTCAGGGAGCGGATCGGCGCGCGGTACGCGGGCCGGATCGCGGTCGACTACGTCTTCCAATCACTCGACCTCCTGCCGCCGGGATTCGCGGTGCCGCCGGGCCGCGAACGCCCTTGGGGAACAGGCCACGCCGTGTGGTGCGCACGCGACGCGTTGCCGGGTAACTTCGCGGTGATCAACGCCGACGACTTCTACGGCGCCGACGCGTTCGCGCAGCTGGGCCGCTTCCTCGCGACGGCGCGCGGGCCGCGGTTCGCGATGGTGGGCTTCCGGCTCGCCAACACCCTCTCCGAGCACGGCGGGGTCTCCCGCGGCGTCGCGCGCGTCAACGCCGCCGGCGAGATGCTCTCCGTGGAGGAAGTGCATGGCATCGTGGAGGCGGAGGTCGGCCCGGGCCGGCGTTACTCGGGAGACGAGCCGGTCTCGTTGAATTGCTGGGGCTTCACGCCCGCGCTCTTCGCCGGTCTCGACCGGCGTTTCCCGGAATTCCTGCGCGCGAAAGCGGACGACCTTAAGGCGGAGTTCTACCTGCCCGCAGCGGTGTCGGCGATGGTGGCGGCGGGCGAGGCGGTGGTGGACGTGCGCCCGACCTCCGGCTCCTGGTTCGGCGTGACGTACCGCGAGGACAAGCCGCGCGTGCAGGACGCGATTGGTGCGCTGGTGCGCGCGGGGCATTATCCGGAGCGCCTCTGGGATTGATCGGCCACGGGTCCCGTCGCTTGACCGCGGCGGACGCGAACCTAGCTTGACTCATCCCCATGCGTTTTCGTCCGGCGCTTTTTTCTCGGCTGCTCCCGCCCCTGCTGGCGGTCCTGCCCGGCGAGCTTCCGGCGCAAGGGCGTTCGCCTTTCACCCCGCCGGCGGCGGCAGCGCCCGCCGCCGCCGCGACTTCCACCGCCGGCGGTTTGGAGTACCGGGGCAACATCGATCTCGGAGACGGGGTGCAATTTAGGCTTTTCGATCCCGCCAAGAAATACGGCGCGTGGGTGCGCCTGAATCAGCGCAACGAGGAGCTCGATGTCGTGGCTCGACGCTATGACGACGAACAGAAGGCCCTGACGATCGAGCATCAGGGCCGGTCCATCACGCTTTCGATGCGGGTCGCCAAAGTGGTTTCCGGCGGGGCACCGGTTCAGGCGCCGCCTCCCGTGGCGGCCCCGAGCGCGCCGCCACCGGCCGTGAACGTGGCCCCGGCTGTAACCCAGAGTGTCGTGGTGAACCCAACTCCGGCGGACGAGCAGCGGCGGCTCGAGGCCGTGGCCGCCGAGGTGGCCCGGCGCCGCGCCATCCGCGAGCAGGCGGCCCAGCAGGTGAACCAAGGCGCGGTCCCGCCGACGCCTCCCGCCCAGCCCCAGGCGCGTTGAGCAACGCGGCTCAGCGCCAGTCGATCAGCTCGACCTCGAAGATCAGCGTGGCTTTGCCCGGGATCTTAGGCGGCGAACCCTTCTCTCCGTAGCCCAACCAATGCGGAATGATGAGGGTGCGCTTCTCACCCTTCTTCATCAGGAGAAACGCCTCGTCCCATCCTTTGATCACGGCGCCGGTACCGACGCGGAAGACGAACGGGGTGCCGCGGCGGTAGGAGCTGTCGAAACTCGTGCCGTCTAGCAACCGGCCCTCGTAATGCGCGATCACCTCGGAGCCGGGCGGGGGTGTCGCGGTTCCCGTGCCGGCGGAACGGATCACATAACGGAGCCCCGAGTTGCGACGCACGGCCGACTGGTAGTGCTCGGACAAATACAGATCATCCTCGGTGCTCACCTGGGGCACTTTCTTGTCCATCGCCTCGCGCATCGCCCAGTTCGTCGGGCGGTCACGCGGGTCATTGCGGGCGAGGATGCCCGACCGGGTGACGAGAGCGGCGGTGCCGAGGACGGCGGCAAGCAGGAGCAGGTAGAAAAAATTGCGCATGACGGAGAGCCTACGGCTACCCGAACGGGCGCGCTTGGCAAATCCGGAGCCCGGCCGGTGGAGCGCTTGCCGTCGATGTCCCGCTCCGCGAGCGTCGCGGAGTCGCACTATGAAACCCCTCCCCGCCGGACCGCGCCTGCGCGGCCGATCCCCGCTCCTGCTGCTCGCGCTGCTTGCAGCCGGACGGATCGCCGCCGCCGAGAGCTTCACTTTCGCGGCGCTGGGTTGCATGCCCTACGGAAGGCACCCCGGAAGCGGCGAGGCGTTCGAGCGGGTGATCGCCGAGATCAACCGGCAGCATCCGGCCTTCGCCGTGCACCTCGGCGACCTCCTCGGTAGCGACGAGCGTTGCACCGACGAACTGCTGCTCCGGCGGCGCGACCAGTTCGACTCCGTCACCACCGCCCTTGTCTACACCCCGGGCGACAACGAGTGGACCGACACGCACTCGGAGAAAGCAGGGCGTTTTGAACCGCGGGAACGCCTTGCCCGCATCCGCGAGTTGTTCTTCGCGGAGGAACGCAGCCGCGGCGGGCGCCCGCTGCCGCTCGTCACGCAGCGCCGCGATCCCGCGCACGCGCGTTTCGTCGAGAATGCGCGCTGGACCATCGGCGGCGTGATGTTCGCCACCGTGCATGTCGTCGGCAGCCACAACAACCACCAGCCCAAGGTTCCCGGCGCGCTGGAGGAATGGCGCGAGCGCGACGCCGCCAACGCGGCATGGGTGCGGGACGTGTTCGCCGCCGCCAAGTCCGGCGCGGCACCCGGGGTGGCCTTGTTTTTCCAAGCCAATCCCATCGCGGCCGGCCGGGAGCAACGCGGCGACGATCCCGGGTTCCAGCTCTTCCTCGCCACTGTTGAAAACGAGGCGCGCGCCTTCGGCCGTCCCGTTCTCCTCGTGCACGCCGACGAGCATACCTACCGCCTGGAACCGGGCGTAAGGTTGAGCGCGGATCGAGAAACTCCGTCAAACATCACCCGGCTGGAAACGTTTGGCGGGCAGGATTTTCATGCCGTGATCGTCGTCGTTGATCCCGCGTCCGCGGCAGTCTTTGCCGCCGGCCCGCTGATCGTTCCCGGCAATCCGCCACCCCGCCTGCTGCGAGCCCCCGCCCGCAAGTCCTGAGCGTCGCACTTCCGGCGCGCTTACCACACAAGGGCCGTCCCTCCGCTTACTCTTGTCGCGCCAGTTCGAAGCAGGCGGCGCGTGTAGCAGCGGGGAATGACCCTACACGTCTCCCTATCTCCCAAGTCTCACCGTCTCACCTCCCTTCTTCATCTTACGCCCTTCCCGTCTCGCACCTCTTCCCGGTCTTCCCGATTAACAACCCCTGCGCGTGTTGCCCCTTTTCGAGGCCAACTCTGCCGATGGCCGCAAAGAGGCGCCTGAGGCACAAAAGCCGGGTCCATATCTCAAAACGGGCTCAACCACGGATGAATGCGGATCCACACGGATGCTTCCGGGTGAACATGCCGCGCGAAATCCGCACCTCCGTTGCCTCTGTTAACTCCCGTCGCACCGCCTTCGAGCAACAGGTAGCTGAGATAACGGAGTCGACTCTTCCGGTCTCCCGAGTCCCACGTTCCCACCGAGTCTCACTCGCCTTTCTCCTTTTTCGCGCTCCACAGCTTGCTGTTCAGGCTCCTCTCGTGCGCGTCCTGAGCCTTTTCGCGGCCAACTCAGCCGATGGCCCGCGATGGCATCCGTGATCCGCCTCGTTTGCCCCGCCTCGCGGAAGCGGTTAAACTTCCGTCGCCATGATCGACATCATCAGGAAGACGCTGCTCGCCGGTGTCGGCGCGGCGGTGGTTACCCGCGAGAAAGTGGAGTCCGCGCTCGGGGAGTTCGTGCGGCAGGGAAAGGTATCGTCCACCGAGGCGCGTGAAATGGCCGGCCGGATCGCCGACGAGGGCCGGCGGGAGTTCGATCGGATGACGGGTGAACTCGACGAACGGCTGCGCACGCTGCTCGACGGCGTCGACGGCCGGGCGCAGCGCCGCCTGGACGCGCTGGAGGCTCGCGTGGCCGCGCTGGAAGGCGCGGCGGCGAACGCGGCGAACCGCGAGGCCGACGCGCTCGGGGAGGCGGCGCGCGATTGATGCCGTGATTGGAACCCTGCAACGGGCGATCCGCGCGAAGCAGATTCTCGCGGTCCTCGCCCGGCACGGCTTCGCCGCAGCGCTCGGCCGGCTCAACCTGCCGTCGCGCCGGCGGATTCGTCCGGCCGCGGGACCCGCGCGCGGCACGGGCGAGCGTATCCGCCTCGCCGCGGAGGAACTCGGGCCGGCGTTCGTGAAACTGGGCCAGCTGCTCTCGGCGCGACCCGACATCGTGCCGCACGAGATCCTGCTGGAACTGCGCCGGCTGCAGGATCGCGTACGTCCGCTCCCTTTCCAGATCCTGCGACCTGTGCTCACCGCGGGACTCGGCCGCGATCCGGAGGAGGTGTTCGCCGAACTCGACGAACGGGCGATCGCGGCGGCCTCTCTGGCGCAGGTCTACCTCGGGCGGCTGCGCTCGGGCGAGGCGGTGGCGGTCAAGCTGCAGAAGCCCGATCTCCGTCGAACCTTGGAGACCGATCTCGAGCTGGCGCGGAGGATCACGGCCCGACTCTCGCGGCACGTACCGGCGTTCCGCGCGATCGATCTCTCCGGCGCTCTGGCGGAGATCCACGAGGGCGTCCTGCGCGAGCTGGATTTCCGGCACGAGGCGCGGAACCAAGCATTCTTCAACGCGCGATTCCCGTCCGGGGGACCGGTGTTCGCGCCGCGTGTATTCCTCGAATTCTGCTCCGAGCAAGTCCTCGTCATGGAGCGGGTCGACGGTTTCTCCGTGACGGAGGCGGAGACGCTACCCGCCGCAACCCGACGGCGGCTCGCGGCGGCGGGAGCGGAATCGCTGCTGCGGCAGGTGTTCCTCGCCGGTTTTTTCCACGGCGATCCGCACGCCGGCAACCTGCTCGTGACCCGCGACGATAGATTGTGCTTCCTCGACTGGGGTCTCGCCGGAAATTTGACGCCACGGCTACGGACCGCGCTGGCCGACTTCTGGGAAGCGGCGGTGCGGCAGGACGCGGAAAGCGTGGTGCGGATTGCGCTCGAGCTGGCGCCGGAGTCGGCCCGGACGGACGCGCGCGCGTTGGAACAGGAAGTCGCCCTGGTGCTACGGGAGGAACTCGACTTCGCTGCCGGTCGGCCGGCTTTGGGCCGGGCCATGGTGCGCCTGCTCTTCGCTTTCGGCCAGGGAGGCATCCCCTTGGCGCGCGAGTACGCGCTGATGGCTAAGGCGGTGCTTTCCATCGAGGAAACCGGCCGGCTGCTCGATCCGGATTTCGATCTGCGGCCGCATGCTGATCCGGTGCTGCGGGAGCTGCGGCGGGAGCGCACCGGGGCGCGTGCCGTGGCCCGAAGAACCCACGAGGCGGCACGGCACCTCCTGCCCAGCCTCGGCGAGCTGCCGCTTGAGCTGAGCCGGCTCGTACGACGACTAGGCCACGACAGCCTTGCGATCCATCTCCACCATCGCGGCCTTGGAGAACACGACGACGCCATGAAGGTGGCCGCCAACCGGATCGCGCTCGGCGTGATCATTGGCGCGCTCATCATCGGTTCCTCACTCGTCGTCACCACCGGCGCCGCGCCCCGTCTGTTCGGCCTGCCCGCGCTCGGTATCGTCGGTTATGTCGTCTCGGCCCTGCTCGGCCTGCGGGTCGTGTGGGACATCATCCGCCACGGCCGCCACCACTGAATGCGGCGGGGGAGGTTATGGTCGCTGAGTCCGACCTCGCGCTGCACGTTCCGTCCACGGTAATTCGGAGCCATTCCGACCTCGATCGGCGTGGTCGCACGTGAACTCCAAAAAAATTAAGCCCTCCCGAATCCGGGAGGGCCTGTGGAGCAAGTTTAACGTTGCTTCTTTCCTAATCAGCTGGATTTCTGCGATTTGAGGAAGCTCAAAACCATCTCGGCCTGCTTCTCGGTCTGACCTTTGTCGTGGTAAACGACCTTGCCGTTGCGGTCGATCAGATAGGCCTCACGGCTCGGGAAGGCGACTCCGCTTTGACCGAAAGCTTTAACGATCTTCTTGTCCGTGTCCGCGAGCAGCGGGAAGGGGAAATTGTTCTTATCCTTAAACTCTTTCTGCTTCTCCACGGTGTCATTGCTCACGCCGACCACCGCCACACCGTGCTTTTTCAGATCGGCGCTGGCGTCGCGCAGCGAACACCCTTGTTTGGTGCAACCACCGGTCAGGGCCTTCGGATAAAACCACACCAAGGTGTAGGCGTTGTTTTTGTAGACGTCGGCGAGATTGAGCTTCGTGCCGGCATCGGTGGTGCCAGTCACCACCGGAGCGGCGGCGCCGACTTTGAGTTCATCGGCGCGGGCGGTGCCGAGAAGAAGTGAGAGCAGGGACATGGCGAGGAGGGTGCGGGGGAGTTTCATGACAGATCAAAGCTATGGCGATAGTTGCTGGGCGCAAGCGTCCCGCGTATGCGGTTACCAAGGATTCGACGGAACCGCAGCCACCGCCCGCGCTCTCAACACGGTCCGTATCGCTCAAGCTGCCTTCACCCCGGTGATTCCCCGAGCCACCGCTTGCCTTGCGCCAAGCCGGCTCCCAACCTCGCTCTCTCTTTTTCAAGCCTCTCTCCTTCGCCGGTTAATCTGGATCTCCTTTCCATGTCCCTTGCCTTAGCCTTCCCGTCCTACGTCCGCCGCATGACGTCGTTTCTCCCGGCCTTTTTCGCCGGCCTTTTCGCCGCCCTCACGGTCGTGGCGCAGCCCGTCTCGGTGAACGACGGTTTCAACCCGGATGTCGACGGCACGGTGTTCACCGTCGTCGCCCAAGCCGATGGCAAATTGCTGGTGGGCGGCCAGTTCACTTCGGTCAGCGGTGTTTCGCGGTCCAACCTCGCCCGGATTAACGCCGACGGCTCCGTCGATCCCGCCTTCAACCCGAGCCCCAACGCCCCCGTCCGCGCCATCCTCGTTCAACGCGACAACCGCGTGGTGATCGGCGGCGACTTCACCACCGTGCAGCCCGGCGCCTCGGGAACCGCCGTGACTCGTAACCGCCTCGCCCGGATTAACGCCGACGGCTCCGTCGACACTACGTTCAACCCCAACCTCGGCGGGCAGCTCCAGCCTCAGGTTCACGCGCTTCTTCTTCAGGCCGACAACCGCATCGTCGCCGGCGGCTCCTTCACCACTGTCCAGCCCAACGGCGCCGCGGCCGCCACCACCCGCAACTACCTGGCCCGCTTCAACACCGACGGTACGCTCGACACCGCCTTCAACCCGAATCCCAACGCCATGGTGCTCGCGCTGGCGCTGCACGTGGACAACAAGATCCTCGTCGGGGGCGGCTTCACGACGCTCCAGGCCGCAGGTGAATCCGCTCCCACGACGCGCAACCGTGTCGCCCGCCTGAACCCGTCCGGCACGGTCGACTCCGAGTTCAATCCCAACGCCAACAACGGCGTCACCAGCATCGCCGTACAGCGCGACGGCAAGATCCTCCTCGCTGGTTACTTCACGACGGTTCAGCCGCCGACCGACGTGAATCCCGCCGGCCGCTCGCGGCTCGCGCGCCTCAACGTCGACGGCACGCTCGACTCCGAATTCTATCCGCGCGCCGACGGCGCCGTCGCGACGGTCTCCGTGCAGGCCGACGGTCTCATCGTGGTGGGCGGCGCGTTCACGGCGGTTTGGGGCCAGGGCGCCACCTCCGTGAACCGCGGCTTCATCGCGCGCTTCAAGCCCGACGGCTCGCTCGACAGCGCTTTCGCCCCGACGCTCAACGGTGCGGTCAACGCCGTCGCGCAGCAGGCCGACGGGAAGCTCGTGATCGGCGGTTCCTTCACCCGAGCCACCCCGCAGGGCGCGTCCTCGGCCGTCATCCGCAACCGACTCGCGCGGCTCGGCACCGACGGCTCGCTCGATTCCAACTTCGAGCTCGATGCCGGCGGCCGTATTCTCGTCTCGGTCACGCAGGCCGACGGGAAAATCCTGGTCGGTGGTTCCTTCACCAGCATCGCCGGGCTGACGCGCAACTACGTCGGGCGCCTCAACGCCGACGGCACGGTCGACACGACCTACGCTCCCAATTTCAACGGCCGCGTCTACGCGATGGCGCTGCAGGCCGACGGCAAGGTGCTCGTGGGCGGTGCGTTCACCGAGATCGGCGGCGAGTCACGGCGGTACCTCGCGCGACTGAACCCCGGCGGCACGATCGACTCCGAGTTCTACCCGCACTTCGACGGTCAGGTGGGCACGATCGTGCTGCAGGCCGACGGAAAAATTCTCGTCGGCGGCACGTTCAACACCGTCACTCCGGGCAAGACGACGACACCCGAGACCCGCGCCAACCTCGTCCGCCTCAACGCCGACGGCACCATCGACTCGGCCTTCGACCCGAACCCGAACTCCACGGTCGCCGCGATCGTCGTGCAGTCCGACGGGAAGATCATCA
>JAURJO010000169.1 GCA_030832235.1 Verrucomicrobiota bacterium | reverse complement strand
TGAGGACGCCGCGCGGTTCGCCGCTCTCGTCGGGGCCGAGCACCGCTGGGAGGAAACCGCCGAGTTCGCCAATCCCGCCTATCTCCGCAACGACCTCGACCGCTGCTACCACTGCAAGACCGAGCTCTTCCGCCTCAGCCACGACCTGGCCGCGCGGCTTGGCTACGGGGCGATCGCGTACGGTTACAACGCGTCCGACCGCGGCGACTTCCGGCCGGGCCATCGCGCCGCCAAGGAAAACGAGATCATCGCGCCGCTCGACGAGGCCGGGCTCACCAAGGACGAAATCCGGCAATTGATGCGCGCCGCCGGATTGCCGCTGGCCGACAAACCGGCAAGCCCATGCCTGAGTTCGCGGCTCATGACCGGGGTCGCCGTAACGCCGGCGAAACTCCGCGATGTCGAGGATCTCGAGGAGATGCTGCGGGCTGCGGGCCTGCGCGTCTTCCGGGTGCGCCTGCACGAGCATGGCGGTGCACGTTGGTTGCGCGTCGAGGCCGACCCGGCGGAGATGCCGGCCGTTCTGACGGTCCGGGATGCGTTGCAGGAGGCGGCGCGTGCCCGCGGCTACGCATGGGTGACGCTCGATCTTGCCGGCTACCGGACGGGCGGGGGTACGAGCCGGCCAAAATCTTCATGAGCGAATCGGAACTCCGCGAGCTTCTGGATCACGTACGCGCCGGCACGCGCTCGGCCGACGAGGCTTTGCAGCACCTGCGCAGCGGGCCCTTCCGCACCACCAACCTGGGCTTTGCGCAGGTCGACCACCACCGGCGGCTGCGCCAAGGTTTGGGCGAGGTGATCTTTGGCGAGGGCAAGACCGCCGAGCAGGTGATAGCGATCGCGGCCGAGGCCGGCAAAGCGGGTGCGCCCGTCCTCATCACGCGACTCCAGCCGGAGAAATCCGCCGAGGTCGCCGCTCGTTTCCCGGGTGCGCGGGTCAACGCCGCCGCCCGCACGGTCACGTTGCACGCCCCCGCGCCCGCCGCGCCGCGCCCGGGCGAGCCGCACGTGGTCGTTGCGGCCGCGGGCACCAGCGACCTGCCGGTCGCCGAGGAAGCCGCCGAGGTGTGCGTCGCGATGGCGATCCCGCACGTCACCGTTTACGACATCGGCGTCGCGGGCATCCACCGGCTCCTCGCGCGGGCCGACACCCTGCAGGCGGCGACGGCGCTCGTCGTCGTCGCCGGCATGGAGGGCGCGCTGCCCAGCGTGGTCGCCGGACTGCTCGGCCGGCCGGTTTTCGCGGTGCCGACGAGCATCGGTTACGGCGCCAACTTCGGCGGACTGAGCGCATTGCTGGCCATGCTCAATTGCTGCGCGCCGGGCGTCACCGTCACCAACATCGACAACGGTTTCTCCGCCGGCTTCGCCGCGTGCCAGGTGGTGCGGGCGGTGCGTGAGGCCGCGGCTGCCCCGCGATGAGCCGGATCCTTTTACTCGAGAGCGTTTCGGGCGTGGCGGGGGACATGTTCGCCGCCGCGTTCGTCGACGCCGGGCTGGTCACCGCGGCGGAGCTCGCCGCCGTGCCCGCGCGGCTCGGCTGGCCGGCGGTGCGAGTGGAAATCACTCCGGTGATGCGCGCGCAGATGCGGGCCACGCACCTGCGGGTGGTGGATCCTTCCGCCACCTCGGAGTCCGTCGCGGCGCCGTTGGATCCCGCCGAGCAGGAGACGCATCTCGTTGTCGACGCTCCGGCTCATCATCAGCACACGCGACACGCCGACATCGACCGGAGGCTCACGAAAGCGGATCTCCCCGAGGGAGTCCGGGCCCGGGCCCGGGAAATTTTCCGGCTCATTGCCGAAGCCGAGGCCGCCGCGCACGGCATGGCGGTGGGAGAGGTGGCGTTCCACGAGATCGGCCTGCCTGACTCGGTGGTCGACGTGGTGCTGGCGGCGTGGTGCGTCGAAAAGGTTCGCGCCGAACGGGTGATCGCGACGCCGATCCGTCCGGGACGCGGTTTCGTGCGGATGCAGCATGGCCGCCATCCGGTGCCGCCGCCGGCGAGCGCGCGGCTCCTGTCAGGCCTGCCGGTCGCGCCGGTGCCGGCCGGGATCGCCCGTGAGAACATCGAGCTCTCCACGCCCACCGGAATCGCGATCCTGAAGGCCCTTGCGCCGGAGTTCCGCGACGGCTGGCCGGCCGGCGTGGTGCGTGCCCAAGGTCTCGGCGCGGGGACGCTCGAGCTCGGGGAGTTCCCCAATGTTTTCCGCGTCGCCTTGCTCGAGGAGACCAGCGCCCCCGCCGCCGCGGCGCTCCCTTACCTCACAGACCGCGTGATCGAGGTCGCGGCGAACATCGACGACGACACCGGCGAGAACATCGCATGGCTCGCGGAGCGGCTGCTCGCGCAGGGCGCGCTCGATGTGTGGCTCACGCCTGCGACCGGAAAAAAGGGCCGGCCGCTCACCTGCCTGCAGTTTCTCACGGCGGAGGAGGACTTTCCGCGTCTCGCCGACTGGTTCCTGCGCCACAGCACGACCTTCGGCCTGCGCCACCGCCCGTGGGATCGCCTCAAGCTCGACCGCCGCTTCGAGACCCGCCCCGGCCCCGGCGGCCCCGTGACCCACAAGGTCGGCCTAACCACGACCGGCGAGGAACTGAAGTCCAAGCCCGAGTTCGAGGAAGTCCGTCGCCGGCGCGAAAATCCCCCGGGCGGCCAAGACGGTTAGGCGCCAGGCCGACCGATCCTTCTTCCGGGCAGCGGCTGTGTTTCCGCATCGCCGGCCCGTTTTCTCGGAGCTTCGATCGTCTGCTCTTCTGTGCCTTACCGCAGCGTCACGAAAATCCTCATCCCCCTTCATGCCTGAACCTATGCCTTCCGCTCCGTCGCGCCAACGCGGGTTCCCCGCCGCCGTTTTCCTGCTGGCTCTCGTGATCGCCGGCGCCGCCGGTCTCCATGCGCAATCCGCCTCCACCGGTTTGGTCGAGGGGCGCGTGGCCAACTCCGCCGCCGGTATTTATCTTAACAACGTGCGCGTCGTCGTCGAAGGCACGGTGCTTGAGGTGTTCACCAACGAGAGCGGCGAGTACCGCCTGTCGGGTGTCCCGGCGGGCGAGGTGCTGGTGCGCGCGTCGGTCGCGGGCCTCGGTCAGCAGTCGGAGCGCGTGCGGGTGGCGGCGGGTGCGACCGCGCGGCGCGACTTTGACCTCGGGGGGCGTGCCGCTTCCGCGGGTCCGGCTGTCCCGCGGCCGGCGGAGGCCGTGGTGCTGGAGGCGTTCACCGTGGCGGAGCGTGAGCTCAACGCCCAGTCGGCCGCTCTGCAGGAGCAGCGAGTCGCGCCCAACATCAAGAACGTGATCGCGTTCGAGGAATTCGGGGACCTCGGTGACGGCAACCCCGGTGAATTCCTCAAGTTCGTGCCCGGCATCGAGGTCGCCATGACACCCGCGATCCCTTCGGCCGCCTCCATCCGCGGCATGCCCGGCAGCGGCACGTTGCTGCTGGTCGACGGCGTCGAGCTCTCGACCGACGGCCCCGCCGGCCGCGGCGCGAGCTTCACGGCGTCCAACGTCGCCAACATGGACCGCATCGAGGTGACCAAGGTGCCCACGCCGGACATGCCCGCGAACGCGGTCGGCGGCATGATCAACGTCGTCGGCAAGAGCGGCTTTGCCCGCCGTGATCCGCAGCTCAATTACAGCGTCTTCGGCCTGCTCACCAGCATCGAGCCGGTGACGATGCTGGGCCGGGAACTTCTCCGCCGCGGCGGGGCCGACGCCGGCACGGGCGGCGCCCATTTCCGGCCCGGTTTCGACCTGAACTACGTCCGTCCGATCAACCCGCGCCTGGCCCTCACCCTGAACGTGGGGCACAACGCGCGCTGGGAGGACAAGGACAACCTGGCCCCGACGTGGAACCGGGTCGCCCTCGTGCAAACGCAGAGTTCGGTCGCCGCGCAGATCGCGGTGCGCGACCGCGAGGTCGCCTCCGTGCGGGCCGACTGGCGCCCTTCGCCCGGCCACTCGTTCTTCGGGACCTTTCAGGTTACCACGGACGACGTGCACACGCGCATCGGCACGTACACGCAGGCGTATGGCGCTGGCGCCACCGGCGGGGAGAACTTCACGCAGGGGGCGCCGGCCAATACCGCCGGCGTCGGTGCCGGCAGCACCACGCTCGCCAACACCTATCGCGAACAGCTGAAGCGCACCTGGCACACCTCCCTCGGTCACCGCGGCGACTTCGGCGGCTGGAAGACGGCGGCCACGTTCGCCCGCTCCCATTCGCGCCGCCAGACCCTCAGCGCGCAGCCCGGTCACGAGTATTTTGGGACCGTCAGCGCCACGCTCACCGGACTCGTGCTCCGCGCCGACAACTTCGGCCAGCAGAGACTGGGCACGCCGCCCACGATTCGCGCCACACGCGCGGGCCAGCCGGTCGACCCGACTGACGGCCGGCTTTACACGCTCAACAGCGTCACCTCCCCGCAGGAGCCGCTGATGACGAATGACCTCACCACCCTGAAGTTGAACGCGAGCCGGGCCCTGCCGTTCGTCCCTCACACCCGCCTCATGGCGGGCGTCGACTTCTCGCGGAACGAGCGCGACCTGCGGGTGGAGACGCGCACGTGGAACTTCCGGCCGACGTTCGGAACGGCCGCGCCCGAGCGTCTGGTCGGAAGCTACGATCTCATCAACGGGCCGTACTCCGATTCCCGGAGTTTCCGCAACGGCGACCGGGTGAAGTGGATCGACCCGCGCAAGCTCTACGACCTCTTCAAAGCCAATCCTTCCTACTTCGTCCTCAACGAGGCCTCCTACCACACCTCCCGCGTCAACGGTTCGCAGGATCTCCGAGAAACCATCACGGCGACCTACCTCCGTGCGGACACGAGGCTCTTTGACAACCGGCTCTGGCTGGTCGCCGGTGCGCGCTACGAGCGCACCGAGGATGCCGGCACCGGCGGGCTCAACGACATCCGCGCCACCTACCAGCAGGATGCGGCCGGAAACCTGGTCCGGGACGCCGCGGGGCGGCCGGTCCGAGTCTCCACCGACGCCTTGGTGCTCGCGCGGCTCCAGTATCAGGAGCGAGCGGCACGCGCTCGCCAGTCCTACGGGGACATCTACCCGAGCATGAACGCCAGCTGGTCGTTCAGCGAGAACCTCGTCGCCCGAGCCGCCTATGCCGCGACCATCGGACGTCCGGACCTGAGTTTCATCATCCCGTCGCGCAGCGTCGCCGACCCGACCGCGGTCGAGGCCAGCCGCGTCATCAACACGACCAACGCCGGACTCAAGCCATGGGCCGCCGATAATTACGATCTCAGCCTCGAGTCCTACAGCGTGAAGGGAGCCACGCTCGCGGTCAGCCTGTTCCGCAAGAACATCCGCGGCTTCTTCGTTTCACGTCGCACGGACGCGACGCCCGCGCTGCTCGCCGAGATGGGGCTTTCCGACGACTACCTCGACTACGATGTGATCACCCAGACGAACTCGTCCAATGCCGTGCGCCTCGATGGGGTGGAGTGGAGCTGGCGGCAGTCGCTCCAGCCCTTCGCCGCCCTTCCGAAGTGGACCCGCGGTCTGCAGGTCTGGGTGAACGGCACGCACCTCGCCGTGGCCGGCGCGGGTGCTGAAAATTTCTCGGGCTATTCGCCGCGCATCCTGAACTGGGGCGCCAGCTACGCCTCCGCCCGCTTTCTCCTGCGGTACAACGTCTCACGCATCGGCTTGCAGCGCGCCAACCTCGCGGCCGTCAGCGCCACCGTGCCGGCGGGCACCTACGACGCGCAGGACACGCGCATGGTGCAGGACGCCAACATCGAGTACCGGCTCCACCGGCGCTTCTCCCTTTACGCCTCGGTGCGCAACCTCGCCAACGAGCCGCGCCCGCTGGTGACCATCTCGGCGAACGCCCCCGCCTGGACCCGGCCGCGCACCTACACCTATTACGGCGCGCTCTGGACGATCGGTTTCAAGGGCACGTTCTGAAAAGCCGTCCGCCTCCTCCATGCCTCCCTCCCTCGTTCGTCAGAAACTCGCCCGCGGCGAGACGATCCTCACCGCCAAGGCCTGCTACGCCGACCCCGAGCTCGTGGAGCTCGTGGCGTCATCCGGTTTCGACGCCGTTTGGCTTTGCCTCGAGCACAAGCGTCCCGATCCCGCGGTGGTTTACTCGTTGATCCAGGCCTGCCGACTCGGCGGCGCCGACGCGCTCGTGCGCGTCAAGCCGGCCAACTACACCGACGTGCTTTGGCTGCTCGAGTCCGGCGCCCGCGGTCTGATGCTGCCGCGCGTGCGTCATGCCGACGAGGTTCGCGAGGTGGTCGCTGCGATGAAGTTCACCCCGGCCGGTCGTCGCGGCGCGGACGTGATCCACGCGGACTCGGACTTCGGCCGGATGCCGCTGGGGGAGTACATCGCCGACGCCAACCGGAACACTTTCCTCGTCGTGCAGGTCGAGGAACCCGAGGTGGTCCCGCACCTCGACGCCATCGCCGCGCTGCCCGGGGTGGACGCGCTCTTCGTCGGCCCCGCCGACCTCTCGCTCGGGTTGGGTCAGACGGAATTGCTCAACGGCCCCGCGGTCGCCGCGGTGGTGGAGCAGGTGGCCGCGGTCTGCGCGCGGCACGGCAAGCGCGCCGGACTGCCCTGTGCCGCCGATCAGGTCGGGAAGTACCGCGCGCTCGGCTACAACTGGTTCAACGTGAGCAGTGATTTCCGCTGCGTCTCGCAGGGACTCCGCACCGCGCGTGATGCCGCGCGGGCCGCTCTCGCCTGAGGGGGTCGCTTCCGCCGCCTCAGCCCATCTCCGCTCCGAAGACGGTGCGGGCGCGCGCGACGTCCCGGCGAATGAAGCGCAGGTAACCCGTCAGCAAGAGGACGCCCGCCACCGCGAAAAGCCCGGAGATCGCGGCGAAGATCCCGGCAAGCCCCATGGACTGCTTGAGGTAGCCGGCGAAAAACACCCCGGAACCTCCGGCCGCGGTTGAGATCGTGTTCATGAGCCCCACGGCGGTGGAGCGAAACTGGGGCGGGACGATCTCGCATTGCGTCGGACTGTCGTTCGCCTGGCCCATCCCGCGCAGGAACGCGAAAGAGGCGAGCGCGACGGCCGTGGTCGCAAGCGTCGCCGGCCCGAGGAAGACCAGCAGGCAGGGAGCCGCCGCGAAATAGAAGAGCGCGTAAAGGAGCATGCGCTTTTCCGGTGCCGAGGCCGCCGCGCGGTCCGAGAGCCAGCCGCCGGCGACGACGCCGAGCATGACCGAGATCTGAAGGGTGAACGTTCCCGCGAAGCCCGCCTGCGCGAGGGTGAGGTCGAACCGCTCTTTGAAGTACAGCGGCAGCCAGCCGAGGAAGATCCAATTCCCGAGGCCCGACAGCATCGATTCCCCCACCAGCACCCAGTAGCTCGGTACTCCGGCGAGGTAGCGCAGGGCTTCACCCCACGAGGCCCGCGGTGCGGCCGCCCCGACCCTGACTTCCGGTGGCGTTCCAATGAACGGCCGCGAGAACAGCGCGAGAGCGACGCCGCCTATCCCGAGCACCCAGAATCCCGTCCGCCATCCGTGCTGCTCCGCCATATAGCCCGCGAAGCTTCCGCCGAGGATCATCCCGCCGTTCACCCCGAGCGAGATCGAGCT
>JAURJO010000168.1 GCA_030832235.1 Verrucomicrobiota bacterium | reverse complement strand
CTCGCCGGCGACCTTCTACCGAACCCGACGATCGACCAGCGCGTGGCGACGGGCTTCAACCGCAACACGCAGATCAATCAGGAAGGCGGAATCGACCCCGAGCAGTTCCGCATCGAGGCCGTGCTCGACCGCGTGAACACCTTCGGCACCGCGTTCCTCGGTCTCACCGTCTCCTGCGCGCAGTGCCACGACCACAAGTTCGACCCGATCACGCAGCGCGACTACTACCAGCTCTTCGCGTTCTTCAACACCTCGGTCGACGACGGACACGGTGACCGCCGTCCGAAGTCCATCGGCGTGCTGCACTTCAAATCCGACGGTGCGGCGGACGGCCAGCTCGAGGCGGATCTCGCGGAGGTCCGCGGAAAACTCACGGAGCTGCTGGACGCGCACGGCGCCGAGATCGAGGCCTGGCGGGTGGCGCTCACCCCGGAGGCGCGCGACAAGGTCGCCTCGCGCAGCACCCGCGCGGCGCTCGACGTGCCGTGGGAGAAATTGAGCTTCAACCAGCGACGCTCGGTCTACCCGCTCGCACGGCCGAAGGACACCGCCTTCCGCCCATTGAACGACCGTCTCGGCACGTTGCAGCGGCGCGAGTCCCAGGGCGTTTCCACGCTCGTGATGGAGGAACTTCCGGGCGGGCGCCCCAGCCATATCTTCATCAAGGGAGACTTCACCCGCCCTGGCGATCCCGTGCGGCCCGGCACCCCGGCCGTGTTGCCGCCGTTGCGGAAGGAGAATCCCAACCGGCTCGACCTTGCCCGCTGGACCGTCGATCCCGCGAATCCGCTCACCGCGCGGGTGTTCGTGAACCGCGTCTGGCAGCAGTACTTCGGTCGCGGGATCGTGGAGACCGACAACGACCTCGGCACGCAGGGCACCCCGCCGTCGCACCCGGAGCTGCTCGACTGGCTAGCGACCGAAGTTGTCGCCCGCGGCTGGAGCCAGAAGGCGCTGCATCGCCTGATCGTCACCTCCGCGACGTACCGCCAATCCTCCCGCCACCGCGCGGACCTCGAGGGGTCGGACCCGCTCAATCGCCTCCTGGCGCGCCAGACCCGCCTGCGGCTCGACGCCGAGATCGTGCGCGACGCCACCCTCGCCGCGAGCGGCCTGCTCGTGCCGAGGCTCGGGGGCCCGCCGGTGTTTCCGCCGCAACCCGATGGCGTCATGACGCTCGGGCAGGTGAAACGGGAGTGGAGACCCAGCACCGGCGAAGACCGTTACCGGCGCGGGATCTACACCCACTTCTGGCGCGCCACGCCGCACCCCGCTCTCGCGGTTTTCGACGCGGCCGACGGCTTCAGCAGCTGCACGCGCCGCCTGCGTTCCAACACCCCGCTGCAGGCCCTCACCCTGCTCAACGACCAGCAGTTCTTCGAGTTCGCCGGCGCGTTCGCCGACCGCGTTCGCCGCGAAGTTCCCGCCGCCGACCTCAAGGCGCGGATCGACTTCGCCTTCCGCTGCGCCGTGGCCCGCGCTCCATCCGCTTTCGAGTTGGAGCGGGTCTCCGAACTCCACCGCCGCCAGTTCGCCGCCGGGAACGGCACCGACGAGGAACGTGACCGCGCCGCCTGGCTCACGCTTGCGCGCGTGTTGCTGAACCTCGACGAGAGCATCACCCGCGAGTAAGACTTACCACCGCCGCCATGTTTCCTCCCGGCACGACGCCCACCGAGTTTCTCGCCCACCGCACCCGCCGCCACTTCCTGAGCCGCTGCTCGCTGGGGCTCGGCGGCATCGCGCTCGCCGCGCTGACCCGCGGTCGCGTGTCCGCCGCCCCGGCCGCTCTTCCCAATCCGCAGGCGCCGAAGCCGGGCCACTTCCCGGCCAAGGCGAAGAACATCATCTATCTTTTCATGGCCGGCGGCCCGAGCCAATTGGAGCTCTTCGACTACAAGCCGCGCCTGATCGAGCTCAACGGCCAGCCCGTGCCGGATTCTCTCATCGAGGGAAAACGCTTCGCGTTCATGGACTCGAGCCACGGCACGAAGCTCCTCGGCACCCGTCGGAAGTTCGCGCGCCACGGCCGGAGCGGCGCATGGGTCTCGGAGCTCTTCCCGCACACCGCGGGGATCGTCGATGACATCACGATCGCGAAGTCCTGCCAGGCCACACTCTTCAACCACGCACCCGCGAAGCTGTTCATGAACACCGGCTCGGGCCAGTTCGGCCGCCCGAGCATGGGATCGTGGATCTCGTACGGACTCGGCAGCGAATGCCAGGACCTGCCGGGCTTCGTGGTGCTGCAGTCGGGTCCGCGCGGCCCGCGCGGCGGCGCCGTCAACTGGGGCTCCGGTTTTCTCCCAACCACCCATCAGGGCGTGCCATTCCGCGGCACCGGCGAACCGATCCTCAACCTCACCACACCCAAGGGCGTCGCCGCGGAAAATCAACGGGAGGCGATCGATGCCATCCGCGATCTCAACCTCCGGCGCGCCGTCGACACCGGCGACCCGGAGATCCTCACCCGCGTCGCCGCCTACGAAATGGCCTCGCGCATGCAGACCAGCGGCCCGGAGCTCATCGACCTCTCGAAGGAAAGCCCCGCCACCCTGAAACTCTACGGCATCGAGGATGGGCGGCCGTCGTTCGGCCGTAACTGCCTCCTCGCCCGCCGCCTCGTCGAGCGCGGCGTGCGCTTCGTGCAGCTCTACCACACCAACTGGGACAGCCATGGCGGACCCGGCGAAAACCTGCAGGGTGACTTCGAAAGGGTTTGCCGCGAAGTCGACCAGGGCCAGGCCGCCCTCGTGCGCGACCTCAAGGCCCGCGGTCTGCTCGAGGATACCCTCGTCGTCTGGGGAGGCGAATTCGGCCGCACGCCAATGGGCGAGAACCGCGACACCACCGGCCGCAACCACCACATCGACGCGTTCACCATGTGGTTCGCCGGCGGCGGCGTGAAACCGGGCCGCATCCTCGGCGAGACCGACGAACTTGGTTTCAGCGCCGTGCAGGACCCGTTCCACGTGCACGACATCCACGCGACGCTGCTGCACCTCCTAGGAATCGACCACCACAAGCTCACCTTCCGGTTCCAAGGCCGCGACTTCCGCCTGACCGACGTCCACGGCAATGTGATGACGAAGCTCTTCACGTGAGGCGGGAATCGGCAAGAGGCCGCTCGCCACGAACGGCCACGGCCCGAAATCCGGAATCCGGGTTCAACGGTGTTCATCCGTGGTTCAACTGAATCGTACGGCTTCCCACCGTCGCGGCTTGATGATACGAGACCCGCGGTTGCGGTAAGCGCCCTCACCCGCCGGAAGTTTCTTCGTCGCGCCGCATCGTGCGGCGCGAGCTTGTCCCTCGCCATGAGCACCTGCGCCGCCCGCCCCGCGACTCTCCGGCTCACCGCCGCCACCGTGCCGGATCCCGACGGACACCACACCGCGCTGCGGCTCAAAGGCGACTGGCTGGTGATCGCGATCGATGACGGCGTGCACGCCGGTCTCGGCGAGGTGAGCCACAGCAACGACGACTCCGCGTGCCTGCGGCGCGTCGCGGAACTGTTCGCGGCGCATGTCGCCGGCCGCGAACCATCGCTGGAACTGCTTGAGGAAATGCACCGCGGTCCGTTCGCGCGCGCCTCCGACCTCCCGCACGCCACCGCCATTTCCGGAATCGACCAGGCGCTGCACGATCTGGTCGCCCGGCGTCGGGGCGTCCCGGTGTGGCGACTTCATGCCGAACGGGCCGTGCGCGAACGCGTGCCCTGCTATGTCTCCACCAACCGTGCCCTCCGCCGGCGTCAGCCCGCCGACTTTGTCGCGGTGGTCGACTCCGCGCAGCGGCTCGGCGTGCGCGCGGTGAAGCTCACGCCGTTCGAGGCCGTGAATCCCGGAGGAGACCAAGTCCTTCAGGCCGAGGAAGGATTCTCGCGGCTCTCCGCCGTCCGCGCCGCATATCCGGATCTCTCGCTGCGGGTCGACTGCCACGAGCGGTTCACGCCGGAGTCCACCGCCCGCCTGCTGCCGCACTTCGGCGAGTTCAAACTCACGTGGCTCGAGGAACCCTGCCCGCCCGGGCCGGAACTCACGAAGCTGCGCGCGCTGGCCTCGATGCCGTTCGCCGTTGGCGAGTTGTTCTTCGGCGAGGAACGCTTCCGTGACCTCCTGCGCGCGCGCCAGGCCGATGTGATCATGCCGGACCCGAAGCACGTCGGTGGTTTCGGACCGTTGATCCGCGTCTGCCGGATGGCGGAGAATCTCGGTGGCGAGGTTTCCCCGCACAACCCCTCGGGGCCGATCGGGACCCTCGCCTGCGTGCACGCGGCGGCGGCGTCTCGTGCCGTCACCTCAGTGGAATTGATCCTCACCAGCGACCCGGCGCGTCAGCCGGGACGCGAGCTCCTGCGCGACGGCCAGTTGCGGATTCCTGTGGGTCCCGGCTGGGGAATCGACCTGGCGGGGCTTTCGACCGCCACCGGCGCGGAGTTCCGGCCGATCGGAATTTGAGTCGGGAGAGGTTTCCGAAATCTCTGGGGGTAGACGACCCCGGCTACAGAAGGGGACGTCGGAACCGAAGGTCGTTACTGCCCTGGGGCCGCCAGCATCTCGAGATCCGCAGGAGTCGCCGCGCCCGTGGTGCCGACCTGATGCAGCACGATCGAGGCGGCAAGGCTCGCCAGCTCCAAAGCCTCGCGCAGGGAGGCTTCGGCGGCGAGCGCGGTGATCAGGTTTGCCGTCACCGAGTCTCCGGCTCCGACCACATCGATCGGGCCACGAATCGGCAGGGACGGCACCCACTCGGTTTCCCCGGAGGGCAACGCGCCCACCATACCGCGCTCTGAGAGGGTCACGAACACGGGGCGTCCGTTCCGCCGCGCCAGCGCAGCCGCCGCCTCGCGCACCGTCGCGAGGTCGGAGGAAACCGGCAGGCCCGACATCGCGGCGAGTTCGGCCGCGTTCATTTTGAAAATCACCGCGGGAAACCCGCCGAGCCCGCGCCGGCTGTCGGCGATGATCGGCAGTTCCGGCCGGGAAGCGGCGACGCCCGCCACCGCCTCGAGCACGCGGCGTGTCACCACACCCGTCTCGGCGATATCCACCTGATCCAACACGATGACCGCATCCGCGGTCCGCGCCGCGGCCTGCACCGCCGCGATGATCCGGTCCTCCACCTCGGGCGGGGTCGGCGTCCAATTTTTGGTATCGAGCCGGCTGAGTTCGCGCGGTGTCCGGCCCGGCTCGACCACGAGCGGTTTGCAGTAGGTGAAGGTGCGGCGCTGCGGCGTCTCGAGCAGGTGCGCCGCATTGACACCGGGCCGCGCGGCGACCGCCCGCGCGAGTTCGAAGCCCTCGCCATCTACGCCGTGGAAGCCGACCGGCAGGATCGTGCCGACGCCGAGCGCGGACAGATTGTTGAGGATGGTGCCCGCCCCGCCCGGCTGCGCGCGCACGTTGACCACGTTGTGCACGGGAAGACCCGTCTCGATTGAGATCTCGGCCTTTGCCGGATCGATCTCGAGGTAACGGTCGAGGCAGAAGTCGCCGAGCAGCGCGACGCGCAGGGATCCGTAGCGGGCGGTGATCTCGCGGCAGCGTTGCGGGGTCACGGGCGAAGGAGGCGATCGTGCAGGTGATGGATGAACGCGAGGTTGTCGCACTGCAGGTAGTGCATGACGGCGCCCATCCGCGAGAAGCTCTTGCAGAAACGCAGGTAGTAAGCGGGGTTGTCCTTGGGCGGCTCGCCCTTCGTCCAGTCCCAGCCACCGCCGTCCTGCAGGTCGATCACGTCGATCGAGTGGCCGCGCACGACGTCTCGCCCGGCTTGGAGACGCAGGTTGTTCACACAGCTGAGGCTCTTCTCGAAAACCTGCGGCGCCATGATGGCGGAGCCGACGGAAAGGACCACGCCGCCGTCGAGCGTCTCGACGGCGCCCCCGACCAGCGCGAAGTCGATCGCGGCGGCGCGGCCGATCACGGCACCGTTGAACATCGGGTGGTTCGAAATGATGTCGTAACCGATTCCCGGATGTACCGAGACGGGCACGCCGTGTCGAAACGCCTGCCCGATGATCGAGGCGTGCTTCCAGCGGTGCACACAAGTCACCGCGCCGCCCGCCAAGCCGTGGATACGCATGGCCTGGAGCAGATCGGCGCGCGCCGGCGCCAGCGGATGCGAAGGCTCGGCGCGGAGCGCGGCCTCGAGCTCAGCCGGAGCGGGCAGCTGCGTACCATCCTCCATGATGAAGCGCCCGAGCGAAACGCCGTATCCTTCGTCGCGCAGCGCGCCCGCCATCATCGCGAGGTGCAGGTTGCGCCCGGTCTCGTCCCAGGTGCCGAAATTCCCCTCCGCCACACCACGCTCCACGCTCTCGGTGGAGCGGCCGAGCCAGGCATATTCCCAGTCATGGATCGTCCCGGCGCCATTGGTCGCAAGGTGCGTGATCCAGCCGCCGGCCATCAGCCTTTCCAAGAGGAGCGCCGCGCCGTTGCGCAACAGGTGGGCACCGTAGAACAGCATCACGCCGGCCCCGCGCTCGCGCGCCGCGCGCACCCGCGAAGCACAATCCGCCACGCGTTCTTCAAGCCGCGCCGAGAGCCGCGGCGCCGGAGTGCCGGGCTGAACGAGAATATCATCAGCCCCGGTCAGACTCGCCCGCTCGGCCAGCGGGAAAACCTTCACCCGGCGCAGGTCGAGCGGAGCCGGCCTCATGAGCCGAGGATCACGCGGAGCATGCTTTCGGCGTCGCGATAGTCGGGGATCACCACATGCGCCCCGACCCCGATCAGACGCTCGCGTTTCCAGGGATCGACGCGACCGGACCCATTGTTCGCCTCGTCGCTCGCCACCGCCACCGCGAGACCGCCGACCTCGCAGGTGTTTTGGATCTCCACGTAGCCGTCGCCGAATGAGAGGAGTTTCTCCCCCGGAATCCGGTTCTCGGCGAGAATGCGGTCGATGATCATCTTCTTCGAGAAACGCTTGTAGTCATCGAGCGCCCCGTGGATCCGCGGGCCGAAGAACTCGTCGAAACCGAGAGCGGCCGCCTCCTGCTTCACGAAAACCTCATCGGTACCGCTCGCCAGGTAGAGAGCGATGCCGCGGTCGCGCAGCAGCTCCAGCAACCGGCGCGCGCCGTGGACCGTGAAATCCTCCCGGCTCCGCGCGCCGGAGCGGATCGATTCCACCCGGTGGCGGATGCGTTCGTCGAGGCGCCGCAGGTACTCGTGCTTGTACCAAAGCGGCTCCCGCGGGGTGCCGCCACGCTCCGTGATGCGCTCGGCGAGCTGGATCATCTGGTAGATGGTCTGCTTGCCGTTGAGCCGCATGATGTCGTCGAGGCAGAGGCGGCGACGGTCCGCGTCCGTCTCCCCGGGCAAAGCCGGCAGCATCTCGACGAACATCGGGACCATCACGTCGGGCCAGCCCTCGCGGATGAGCGAGAGCGTGCCGTCGAAATCGAAGAGCGCATGGCTGATGCCCGGGCGCGGCGCGAAGCCGGGGGCGAATTCCACGCTGCCGGAGAAGGCGGGGCGGATGGATGTCATCGCGCGTATCAGCGGGAGGCTTCCGGCAACTCCATGAACGCGTAGCACAGCATGTGCAGCACGCCCATCTGCGCGTCCTCCACCCGGCCGTAATGCGTGTCGTTCACCACGATCACCTGCTCGAGGATCTCGGCCATCCGCCCGCGCTTCGCGCCGACCACGCCGAGGGTGCGCAGGCCGTGCGCCTTGGCCCAATCGAGCGCCTTGACGCAGTTCGGCGAGTTGCCGCTCACGCTGATCGACATCGCCACGTCGCCCGGACGCGCGTAGTTCTCCAGCTGGCGCACGAACACATCCTCATACGAGTAGTCGTTACCGATCGCCGTCATCCAGCTCACGTTGTCGTTGAGCGAGAGCACGCGGAAACGCTTCCCCAGCTTGTCGGAGGAGCCCTTCCCGAGATCGGTGGCGAAATGTGACGCGTTGGACGCGCTGCCGCCGTTGCCGAAGATGAAGATCTGCCGGTCCTCGCGCCACGCGACGCGGAGGGTCTCGACCATCGCGGCGACCGCCGCGGGCGGGATCGAATCCAAGGCGGCCTTCTGGGCCTGCAGGTAGTCGGAAATCCAGCGATTTACGTTAGCCATGGGGGCGGAAGCTGCGGAGGCGCCGGCTAATTCTCAACGCCTAGTTTCATTCGCCGCCCCGAGGCGGTCCGCCGCCAAAAGCAGCGCCCCGACCGGCACCACGTCGGCCCCGAGCGCGGTCAGCCGAACATCGATCGTGGGCACCAGCGCCTCCATCAGGTGGCCGCGCAAACCGGCCGCCACCGCGGCGCGCAGGGGTTCACCCAGACCCGACAGCCCACCGCCGAGGACGATCACGTCAGGGTGGAAAAGGTGCATCGCGTGCGACAACCCGAACGCGAGGTCGCCTGCCGTTTCCTCCACGATCCGCGCCGCGAGCGGATCACCCGCCGCCAGCGCCGGCGCGAGGTGACGGGCCTCTCCGCCCGGGGAGGCCGCAACGAGACGTGCCAGCACGCCTCCCGGCGACGCCGCCACCGCCGCCCGCACGCGTCCGTCCACCGCCCATCCCGAGCACCGGTGCTCGACGATCGTGCCGTCGCGATCGAGACGCACATGCCCGATCTCCGCCTCACCCGGCGACGCTCCATGGTAGATCGCACCGTCGACGATCAACCCGCCGCCGACGCCGCTCCCGAGCGTCACATAAAAAACCGTTCGCCGACCCGCCCCCGCGCCCCGTCTCGCCTCACCGAGCGCGGCCACATTGCCGTCGTTGTCGACCAACACGGGTGCGCCCGCGATCTCGCCCAGCCAGCCGGCGAGGTCGAACTCCGACCAACCTTCGATCTGGTGCGAAAGGCAGATCCGCCCCGTGCGCCAGTCGACTGGGCCGCCGAAGCCGACGCCGACCGCGGCCAATGGTCCCTCGCGCCGCAGCTCCGGCAAGGTGCGCGCAATCTGCGCGCGGATCCCCGCCGCTCCCTCGCCCCGCGCCACCTCGAGCTTGCGGCGCACCCGGATCGCGCCGGACGCGTCACCCAGGACGAGTTGGAGCTTCGTGCCGCCGATCTCGATCGCGAGGAGGGTCATGGCCCCGAAACGAAATCGCCGCGGCAGGGTCGGTCGAGACCGAAGCGCCTGCCGTTTCCATCCTTCCCTTCCCGCCCGCGGCGGCTACTTCCTTTTCCGCCGTTCGCCGGCTCCCACGATGCTGCGTTTCATCACGTCGCGACTCCTGCAATCCCTGCTGGCCCTTTTCGCGGTCATCACGGCGACGTTTTTCATGATCCGCTTCGTGCCGGGCGGGCCGTTCACCGCTGAGAAGGCCGTCACGCCCGAAATCCTGCGCAACCTGGAGGCGCACTACGGCTTGGATAAGCCGCTGTGGCGCCAGTATGCCGACTACCTCGGCAGCCTCGCCCAGGGCGACCTCGGCCCGTCGTTCAAGTACCCCAACCGCACCGTCAACGAGATCATCGGTGACAAGCTGCCTGTCTCCGCGGAACTCGGCGCCCTGGCGATGGCGTTCGCCCTCGTGCTCGGGGTCACGCTCGGGACGCTGGCCGCCGTCTTTCGCAACACGTGGATCGACTACACCGCCTCGGGTTTCGGGCTGCTCGGCATCTCCGTGCCGACTTTCGTGGTCGGTCCGCTGCTCGTGCTCGGCTGCGCCATCCACCTCGGCTGGTTCAACGCTTCGGGCTGGTACGGACCCTCCGACCGCGTGCTGCCGACGCTGGTCCTCGGCCTCGCGTACGCCGCGCCGATCTCCCGCCTCACGCGCGGCGGCATGCTCGAGGTGCTCGGGCAGGACTTCATCCGCACCGCGCGCGCCAAGGGCGCCTCGGAGTGGCGCGTCGTCACCCGCCACGCGCTGCGCGGGGGTCTGCTACCGGTTGTTTCCTACCTCGGGCCGGCCGTCGCCGGTATCCTCACGGGTTCGTTCGTGATCGAGACGATCTTCCAGATCCCGGGCATCGGCCGCGAATTCGTGAACAGCGCCTTCAACCGCGACTACACCCTCGTGCTCGGCACCGTCATTCTCTACGCGGTGCTCATCATGGCGCTCAACCTGGTCGTCGACGTCGTCCAGGCGTGGCTCAACCCCAAGGTGCGTCTCGAGGGCTGAACGCATGGAAGCAGTCGCCGCCAATCCCGCCGCCGCGCCCGAACAGGGCTCCTCGCTTTGGCATGACGCGTGGCTGCGACTGCGCAAAAACCGGCTCGCGGTGGCCGGGCTGGTCTTCCTCCTCTTCGTCGCGGCCTCCTGCCTGTTGGGACCGCTGTTCTCCTCCTACGGCTACGAGGAACAACGGCTCGACCTCGGTGCCTCGCCGCCCGGCGCGCAACATTGGCTCGGGACCGACACCCTCGGTCGCGACCTCCTGGTGCGCACACTCACCGGCGGGCGCGTCTCGCTCGGCGTCGGCCTCGCCGCGACCTTCGTCGCGCTCACCATCGGCGTGGTCTACGGCGCGGTGGCGGGCTTCGTCGGCGGAAAGCGCGACGCGTTCATGATGCGCGTGGTCGACATCATGTACTCCCTACCCTTCCCGATCTTCGTGATCCTGCTCATGGTGTTTTTCGGCCGGAACATCATCCTGCTGTTCGTCGCGATCGGCGCGGTGGAATGGCTCACCATGGCGCGGATCGTGCGCAGCCAGGTGATGGCCGTGAAACGCATGGAGTTCATCGAGGCCGCGCGCTCGCTCGGCTACGGACGCCGGCGAATCATCTTCCGCCACATCCTGCCCAACATCCTCGGACCGGTCATCGTCTACACCACCCTCACCATCCCGGCCGTCATGCTCCTCGAGGCGTTCCTGAGCTTTCTCGGGCTCGGCGTGCAACCGCCGATGAGCTCGTGGGGCGTCCTCATCAAGGACGGCGCCGAGAAGATGGAGGAATTCCCGTGGCTGCTGGTTTTCCCGGCGGCACTTTTCTCCCTGACCCTCCTGTCGCTCAACTTCGTCGGCGACGGTCTCCGCGACGCGCTCGACGTGCGCTCCTCGAAGGACTGAACCTGTCCGCGACGTGAAGCGCTTCCGGCCCTATTTCCACTACCTCGCCTCCGTGCGCGGACCCATCGCGCTCGCGGTGCTCTGCGGCGTGCTTTACGGGGCGGCAAGCGGCGCCGGCCTGCCATTGCTGGTGAAGCACGTGTTCCCGCGGATTTTTTCCCCCGACACCAGCGAAGTCCCGCTTCTTCAGGTGGCGATGGTGGCCGCCTACATCCCGTTCATCTTCACCCTCCGCGCCGTCAGCGGCTACCTCAACGGCTACTTCACGCAATTTGCCGGCGTGCGCGTGCTCGAGGCACTCCGCCTCGACTACTTCCGGAAACTGCAGGCGCTCCCGCTCTCCTTTGTTCAGGGCAAACAAACCGGCGATTTGATGTCCCGCGGTCTCGCCGACACCCAGCAACTGCAGTTCACGCTGACGCTGCTCGCCAACGACGGCATCAAGCAGCCCGCCACCCTCGTCAGTGCATTGGTAGCGGTGGCCTATTTGGCGGTTACATCCGAGGGCGTCCTGCTCGCCCTCGTCTGCCTCGCCGCGGTGCCGTTGACGGTGTTTCCGGTACGCTTCGTCGGCCGCAAAGTTATCCGCCGCGCCGCCCAGGTGCAGGGCCAGCTCGGCAGTGTGAGCAGCCATTTTTCCGAGAATCTCGCCGCCGCCCGCGAGGTGCGGGCCTTCGGCCTCGAGGAGCGCGAAACCTCCCGTTTCGCCGAAGCCTGCCGCGCGCTCATCACGTCGCAGATGAAGATCGTGAAGTACGCGCAGGCTCTCACGCCCGCCATCGAGGTCATCTCCGCCGTCGGCATCGCCGTCACCCTCGTCTACGCCTACCGGGGCGGCCTCGCGCTCGAGACGTTCATCGCGCTCATCACCGCGCTCTACGCCAGCTACGAGCCGGTCAAGAAGCTCGGTGCCCTCAGCAACGAGCTGAAGCGCGGCACCGCCGCCCTCGACCGGCTCGAGGTCGTGCTCAACGAGCCGGTCACTCTCGCCGATCCCGCCACCCCGGCCTTGGTCGGACGCCTGCGCGGGGCGCTGTCGTTCCGTGACGTCGCCTTCGCCTACCAGCCGGGCCACCCGGTCCTCGAGGGGGTCAACGTCGAGATTCCCGCCGGCACGGTCTGCGCCCTCGTCGGCCCCAGCGGCGCCGGCAAGAGCAGCTTCGCCAACCTCGTCCCGCGCTTTCACGACGTCACCGCCGGAGCCGTCCTGATCGACGGGCTCGACGTCCGCGCCCTGCGGCTTTCCGACCTTCGCCGCAATGTCGCCGTCGTCCCGCAGGACCCGGTGCTGTTCAACGACTCGATCCTCGCAAACATCCTGCTCGGCCGCCCCGGAGCCACCCGCGCGGAAGCGGAGACCGCGGCGCGTGACGCTTCCGCGCACGACTTCATCACCGGAATGCCGCAGGGCTACGACACCCGCGTCGGCGAGCGTGGCGCCGCCCTGTCCGGCGGCCAACGCCAGCGCATCGCCCTCGCGCGGGCGTTCCTGCGCGATGCGCCCATCCTCATCCTCGACGAGGCCACGAGCGCGCTCGACGGTGACAGCGAGGCCGCGATTCAGGCCGCGCTGAAGAAACTCATGGCCGGTCGCACCGTGCTGATCATCGCCCACCGATTCTCCACCATCCGGGACGCGACCAAGATCCTCGTTTTCGACGCCGGCCGCCTCGCCGCTGCCGGCTCGCACGCCGAATTGCACGCCGCCAACGCGCTCTACCGCTCGCTGCACGACCGCCAGACGGGCGGCGCCTGAGGACGGCATAGGGTTTCCACTGAGAGTCATGGCCGACGCCCCGCGCGTGCTTCTCATCCGCCGCCGCTACCTCGGCGACGTCGTGCTGCTCGGCAGCGTGCTACGGAATATCCGACTCCACTGGCCTCACGCCCGGATCGACCTGCTGACGGAGCGCGCCTACGCCGGCGTCACCGCGCTCCACCCCGATGCCAACGCGGCGCTCTCCTTTCCCGCACGCTGGAGCGAATGGCCCGCGTTTATCCGGATCCTGCGCGCCGCGCGGTACAGCCACGTGCTGGATTTCGACAACACGGAGCGCACCGCGCTGGTGACGCGGCTCACGGGCGCTCCGGTGCGCGCGACCTTTAACCGCGAGCTGATCGTCCATCGCTGGCCGCGGCTGTACAGGCACACCGCCCGGGTCACGAACGCGTTCTATGACTCGCACCATATCACTGAGACCTACCTTGCGCTGCCCGCTGCGATCGGCGTGCCGGTGGTGACGCGGGAGGTGCGGCTCGCACCGCGCGAGTCCGACCTCTCCGCCGCGGCCCGGCTCACCGGCGGACCTCGCACCGCCGACCCCGGCCGGCCGCGCCGTATCCTGCTGCATCCCGGCACGCGCAGCGAATTCCGCCGTTGGCCGTCCGAGAATTTCGCGAGCGTCTGCGACCGCGCACAGGACCAATGGGACGCGCAGGTTTTTTTGGTGTGCGGGCCGGGCGAGGAAAAGTTTGCCGACGCGATTCGCCGCGCGGCGAAGACACACCTCGTGACGCTAAAACCCCTCGCCACTCCTGGCGCGCTCGCCGCGCTCGCGGCGCAATGCGACGCGTTTTTCTGCCACGACAGTGGTCCGATGCACGTCGCGGCCGGCGTCGGCACACCCGTAGTCGCCCTGTTCGGCTCCCAAAACGCGACCCTCTGGCGTCCTCTCGGTGTGAGACACACGGTTCTGCAGACTGCGCTCCCCTGCGCGTGCCTCGGCTCCGCCGCCCCGTCGCCCTGCACGCCCAACGATTCCTACCGGAGCCACTGCGTGCGGAAGCTGAGCGTCGAAGAAGTTTTTCGAGCGCTCAGCCGCGCATTGGTTACAAGCGCCTCCTGAGTTTTCTCGATTCGGATACCAAGTCACCCGCCGCAGCACCCCCGGACTGGGCTGCCGAGACGCGAATCGTCTCCCTTAGGTATTTAAACAAACCACGACCTCCCTGCCCGCTTAGAGGCGGAGCCCGATGGGGTCAGGGCGTTCAATGTTCCGATCGTGCCGATGAAGGATCATGCGCGATACCCTGAACCTCCCGGGTGTTTTCAGTGGGGTACGGGGGCCGCGGTTGCGCGCGCGTAGAGCTCCTCATACCGAGGAACCACGGCTTCGGCGGAAAACAACTCCCGCGCCCGTCGGCGCGCCTCCACTCCCATCGCGAGGCGGCGCGGAGGGTCATCGAGGAGCGAACCCAATGCGGCCGCCAGACCCGTGGCGTCTCCCGCCGGGGCAAGCAGACCGGTCTGACCGTCGACTACCACCTCGGGCACGCCACCCACCGCGGTCGATACGCTCGGCACGCCCAGGACCATGGCCTCCAGAATTCCCAGGCAAAAGCTCTCGGAGTCCGAAGTGAACAGGCCGACGTCCGACGCCGCGACGTAATCCTCCACCTCGAAAACATTCTCCCGCACTACCACGCGATCCGCGACGCCCATACGCTTCGCTTGCTCGGCAAAGGGCCGGAAGTCGCCGCCCGCCAACACCAGCAGCCGAAAATCCCGCCCGGGCAAGGCGCGCGCGAAAGTCTCCAGCAGCATGTCGATCCGCTTCACCGGTCGGAGATTTGAAACGTGAACCACGAGCGGCACATCCCCAACCCCGAGTTCATCCCGGATCTCCGCGCGCGACCGGCCGGGCGGCCGCGGGGTGAAAAAGTTCGGGATAACCTCGATCGGCCGCTCCACCTTCAGCAGACGTACCGTCTCGTCACGCAACCAGCCCGAAACCGCCGTCACCGCATCGGACCGCGTCAGCGCGTGGCGAATGGCCGGCCCATAACCGGCATCCCGCCCCAACAACGTCGTGTCGGTGCCGTGCAGCGTCGTCACGACGCAAGGCTCGCGCCCGGCTGCCGACATCGCCCGCGCGAGGATCGCCGCGGTCGCATGCGGCACGGCGTAATGCACGTGCAAAACATCCAGGGCGTGATCCCGCGCCACCTCTGCCATCTTCACGGAAAGCGGCAACGTGTAATCCGGATACTTGAACAACTCGTAGTCGTTGATCGCGACCGGATGAAAGTGGATCCGCGGTGCCGCCGCCGGCAGCCGGAAGGGCCGGTCGTAGCTGATGAAGTGCACCTCGTGCCCACGCCGCGCCAATTCCTCCCCCAGCGCCGAGGCCAGAATACCCGACCCGCCCACCGAGGGGTAGCAAGTGATGCCGACGCGAAAGCTCCGGCCGGGCATCGTCAGAAGCGACGCGCCGCGCGCTCGAGGCTCGCCAGCGACTCCACCAACAACGGCGACGCGGGGAAAAGCGGCTGCGCGTACTCAACGCCGGCCGACAGGCCGTGCAACCGCGCACGCGTCAGTTGGAACTCCACGTAGTCCCGGGTCCGCAACTGGGAGGCGTGCGCTTTCATGGCCGCAACCCAGGCGCCGCGAACCTCACTGTCCGAAACATCCACCAGCAAGCGTCCCGCACCCGCTGGTTCAGCTTCGGCGGTGACCGCATAGAAAAACAGTTGACCGATGGCATGGGGAGCCTGCCCGCGCAGCTCCCGCAATCCCCCGAATCGCGCCAGACGGCACGCGTCGCGCACCAGCCGCCCCAGAACCGCGTGGTCGGGGTGCTGGTTTTCCTCGACGGTTGGAGCCAGCACCACCGCCGGCCGCACTCGGCGGATGATCGCCGCCAACTTGATCGCGAGCGCCGGGGTCGCCGTGAAATGAGCGTCGCCTCCAAGGTCGGCAAACTCGATCGCGGCCCCCAGCTCCCGCGCGGCATCCCGGGCCTCGCGGGCACGGATCGTTGGGGTGCCGTTGCTCCCGGCCTCACCGCGCGAGCAAACCACGAGTTGCGCGGACCGGCCCCTCCTCACCTCCCCGGCCACAATACCGCCGCAGCCGAACTCGATGTCGTCGGGATGCGCCCCGAAAACGAGCAGGGGGCGTTCAGTGGTAGGCTTCGTCCGCACGGTCGATGGGGTCACGGTCTACGAACGTGATTTCAGGGGCGTCCTCACGGCGCAAGTAAGCTTGTTCACCGGCCCCCGCGATATAGTGCGTGCATCTCACCGCCGCCTGCATCCAAGGCAGCCGCGTGTCGCGCGCCGGCGTCACCTGCTCCGCGGTGAAATCTTGCGGCGCCAACGTGATGTAGCTGTCGCCGCCTTCATGCAGTTGGAGCGCACCCTCGCGCCAACGGGCGCGGACAGTTTCCCCCTGGGAGGGAACATCGACGAAAAAATCTGCTGGCCGGCCTCCCATCCGTCGTACCGCCGGGTCGCTGGATCGCACGACGCGAATCCCTTCCAGCAACCCCATGCGGCGGTAGAGCTCGAGGCAGAAGTCGGCCACGTTGCCCGCCCTGACCGCCTTGAACTGATCGACCCGCTCCGGCGAAACATAGGCCCCCAATTGCCGCGCCATCCCCGCCTGCCAGCCCGCGGGGATCCGCTTGAGGAAGAGCGGGGACCATTTCCGCTGGAGACGATTCTCAAACGCGAAATTCAGAATCGCCTCCTGGCCGGTGTGGCGGTGCCGCAGGATGGTCTGGGTCTCGCGAGGATCGTGGTCGCTGTCATGCAGGAAAAAAACGACCTCCCCTCCGAGCTCAGCCTGCAGCCGTCGCGCGGTCTGGATCTTGGCAAAAAGAAACCGCCGCGGGAAAAAACCGCACGGCTGCTGACCGAAGCAAATGACCGGACCGCTGCTCACGTAGTGCCCCCCTCCTCGCTCCTCCGCGGCAGCATCGCCTGCAGGACCAAAGCCAGCAGCACGCAGGCCGCGCAGCCGATCAGGTTGTACCAGAGGTAAGAGATGGAAAGGGACGCGTAGAGGCCGATCACCAGGGCCTGGGCCGCGAGCGCCGCCGCGAACACGGCGGTCCCGCCCACCTTTCGCGCGAAAAACGCCACCAGAAATATACCGAGCACCACCCCGTAGAAGAGGGACCCGAGGATGTTGATGGCCTCGATCAGGTTTTCCGAGAAGCTCGCGAATAACGCGAACGCGATCGCGAACAGCCCCCACAACGCCGTGAACCATTTCGCCGTGCGCACGTTCCTCGCCTCATCGGCCGCCGCGAGCGGCCGGAACTGACGCCAGAGGTCGATCGTCGTCGTCGTGCCGAGCGCGTTGAGTTCACCCGCCTTCGATCCCAGCGCCGCGGCGAACATCACCGCGACGAGCAGGCCCACCAGCCCCGACGGCAGTTGGGTGAGGACGAAGGTGATGAAGACATAGTCCGAATCCTTGGTCTTCACTCGAGGATCCGCGGCGGTCAGCGCTGCTTTCGCCTCACGGCGCACCGCCTCCACCTGCTTCTGCGCCGCCAGCATCGCCGCGCGGGTGTCCGCCTCAACCCGCGCATCACCGCCATCGCGGGCGTCGAGCCACGCCCGGGCCGCCGCCCGCCGTTCCGCGTGCAGGACGTCATGCCGCACCTCGATGGCGCGGAACCGCGCGCCGTCGGGCCCCGCGACGCGTTGCCGCCACTCGGCCTGATTGAAGAACACCGGGGCACGTTCGAACGTGTAAAAGACGAAGACCAACGCGCCGAGCAGCAGGATGAGGAACTGCATCGGGATCTTGAGCAGCGCGTTGAAAACCAGTCCGAGCCGCCCCTCTCGCAAGCCCCCCCCCCCGATGTAACGCTGCACCTGCGACTGGTCGGTTCCGAAGTACGAAAGTGACAGGAAAAACCCGCCGAGCAGCCCGCTCCAGAGCGTGTACCGGCGATCCGGATCGAATGAGAAATCCACCGCCTCCAGGCGTCCCATCGCGCCCGCCAGATCGAGCGCGCCCGGCGGCAGCCGCAACAGCAGGAGCACGAACGCCGTCGCCATGCCGGCGAAGATGACACCCATCTGCCACTTCTGCGTGAGACTCACCGCCGCGCTTCCACCCGTAACCGTGTAGATGATCACCAGCAGACCCGTGCCGATGATCGTGTAATCGACGCGCCAGCCGAGCACGGTCGAGAGTATGATCGCGGGGGCGTAGATCGTGACCCCGCTCGCAAGGCCGCGCTGCAGCAGGAACAAGCCCGCCCCCAGCAACCGCGTTTTCGAGTCGAAACGCCGGCCCAGATATTCGTACGCGGTGTAAACCCCGAGCCGCCGGTAGATCGGCAGAAAGACCGCGCACACGAGGATCAACGCGAGCGGCAGCCCGAAGTAATTCTGCACGAAACCGATCCCGCTTTCGAAACCCTGCCCCGGGATCGAGAGAAACGTGATCGCGCTCGCCTGCGTCGCCGCGACCGAAACCCCGATCGTGAACCAGCCCGTGCCGCTCGACCCCTTGAGATAAGTGTCGAGTTGGCTCGTGCGCCGCGTGCGCCACGTTCCATAGCCCGCAATGCCCAGCATGGTCCCCAACAACACGATCCAGTCGAGGGTGGTCATGCGTGCAGGCGGGTGAAGACCGTCAGCGCTACCACCAGGGCGACGAACGCGCCGATCACGAGAAGGTAGACGCCCCGCCACGTGCGAAAACCGGGGAGACGCGGGCCTTCGTCCTCAGGCGACAGAGGCGCTGGGTTAACCTCCTTCATGCGTCGGGCCCCAACGCGAGCAGGTTCGCGAAAAGCCGATACGCGCCGGGCACTCCGGCCGGGAGCTGACGGAAGAAGGCCAGCCCCGTGTAGACATAGTGCCCCTTGCCGTGCCTCGCCACGAGAAGCGAACTCTTCAGCGGGGCCTCGCCGGGATCATTCATCGCCAGCACCGCTTCATGGTGCGTCTCATCCCAACTGCTCGGAAAATACGCGCCGCGCTCCTGCACCCAGCCGGCGAAATCCGCCTCGCCGATCCGGTTCGGGCTGTTCAGCACCCGATGGCCGGGGAGCAGGAATTTCACCGGAGCAGTCTCATCCGTCACCCGCAGCTGCGGAGCCGAACCTTGGATCGAGAGTTCGTACGGCCCGAGCTTCGGCGCCGCGAGACCGTTGGGCCGGTTATATTGGGCGATGACCGTGCCGCCCGCCTCCACCCAGCGCCAGAGACCCGGCAGGTTTTCCGCGAGATCCTCACGCTCGTTGAACGCGCGCACGCCGATCACCACCGCCGACAATCCTCTCAGCCCCTCAGGATTCAGATCGGAGCCCCGCAGGGTTTTCACGTCGTGGCCAAGTTGCAGGAGCGCGCGAGAAACGTCATCACCGGCGCCCGGCAGATAACCCACGCGCGCCGGACGGGCCGCAACCTCGGCGACCACGAGCCGCACCCGAGCCTCAGGTTGCAGGAGAAGCACCGGCAGGTGCGCATAATCGATAACGACCCTCTGCCGGATGCAGGAAACGCCACCGACGTCCGCCTCCGCAAGAAGCGTCGCCTTGCCCGGTAACGCGGGCGCCGTGACCTCGAACGCGACGCGGACGGAATCCCCGGCCTTGCCAAGGGCAAACGGCGCCCTTTCCGGCGTGGCCACCCAACCCGCGGGCAAACGCAGTCGCGCCGCGCCGGTGGCCGGACGCGCCGCGTCGATCTCGACCTCCACGCGTCGTTTCGCGCCCGGCGAGAACAGCACGACCTCGGCCGGCAAACGCAACGAGACAGGCGCGATCACATCCACGCGACGACGCCGTTCACCTCCCTTGGCCGCCGGAGCGAATGCAGCCAGTTCGTCCTCCACCCGAACCTTTTCTCCCGCCACCTCGAACTCATAGGCCACCGGAAACGCCGCGGGATTTTCGGGCCGGCCGATCAGCGCGGAATCACGGACCATCGCGATGCCGTCGCGCCCCGCCTCGCGGAGCCAATAAGGCTGGGAAACTGGCGTGTCTCCGGGCACGCGGCCGACATGCTCAACCGCAACTCCCGCTTTTCCGGGAGCGGCGGCGCTGGCCGGCACCGTCACTTCCCCACCAAGTACGCGGAGGCCGGTCCAGCGCACGGCAGCGCTACCGGAAGTGTTGACCTGAAAACGCGCCCGCACCGGTTCGCCGGAAACCACCTCCGCGAGCCCTGATTCGCTCCGCACGGAAATACCGGCCGCGGCGCGGATGATCCGTTCCAGCTGAGCGCGGCGATCCTCCACCAAGGGCTCATTCGGAAATTCAGCCAATATCTTCCGCACTCGCAGCAAAACGGGCAGGCTCGCGGCCGGGTCGTCTTTCCGAAACGCCTCGATCGCCTCGGCGGTGAGCTTCGCCACCAGACCGCCTTTCGCGCCGAAACGCGTCCATGCGGTCTCTATGCCATCGAAGAGATCCTTCTGCGCGGGCTCACCGTGCAGCAGGATGAACGCCTGCTCGTTGGGCCCGTCTCCCGCTCCGCGGCTCCCGAAGCCGCCGAACCCCTGGGTGATGTGCTGTCCGCGGCTGCGGCTCGCGATCGCCCCGAGGCCTTCGCCCGAAGCCGGATCGCGTCCCCCGATGTCCATCTTCACCGCCCCCGACGGCGTCGCACCGCCGCGCCCGGGACCACCGGCATTGAGGAGCACGCGGCGCGGACTCCACACGGCGAGCCCCTCGCGCAATTGTTCCGGATAAACCGCCGGATCACCCGCGAGCTTCGCGGCCTCCAGGCCGAGCAGACCCGACGCGGTGTGATGCCCGTGCGTCCCGCCGCCCGTGGGCGAGAACCGCGTCACGACGACATCGGGCCGGAACATCCGGATGACCCGCACGACGTCGCCGAGCACTTCACGGCGATCCCAGAAACGCAGCGTCTCATCGACCGTCTTGGAATACCCGAAGTCGATCGCACGGGTGAAGAACTGGCGCCCGCCGTCGATCCGCCTCGCCGCCAGCAACTCGTGGGTGCGGGCGAGCCCGAGTTTTTCGTCGAACTCGCGACCGATCTCGTTCTGACCGCCGTCGCCGCGCGTGAGCGAAAGGTACGCTGTGCGATAGCCGCGCGCACGGGCGAAATACGTGATGAGCTGCGTGTTCTCGTCGTCCGGATGGGCCGCGACGTGGAGCAGGGTTCCGGTCGTGGCGAAGCTTCGGAGTTCGCGCAGGATTTCCGACGGATCGTTTTCCGACGGCGCGGCGCCGGCGAGGGAGCCAAGAGCGGTGAGGAGAATCGGGGTTAGACGGCGCACGATGAGTCGCCTTCGCGGCGGCACGGCGCGGGAACGGGGCGCTCCGGGAACGCGGCGACCTTGAAGGTGCGCGGAGCGTGGGGAACAGCCCGCGGAAAAACCAGCCCGTAACTGCCGGCCTGCGCCGCGGATCAGGCGACCTTGCCCACCGCCGTCTGCGCGTCGCGCGTGGAAACAACCACGTGATCAACGATCCCGTAGTCTTTCGCCTCGGTGGCGCTCATGTAATAATCGCGGTCGGAATCCTTCTCGACCTGCTCCACGGGCCGGCCGGAGTGGCGCGAGATGGCCTCGTTGAGCGTCTTGCGCCAACGGAGAATTTCCCGGGCCGCGATGGCGATGTCGGCCGTCTGGCCACCGGCGCCGCCGCTCGGCTGGTGGATCATCACCCGGCTGTTCGGCAGCGCGAAACGCTTCCCCTTGGTGCCGGCGGCCAGGAGCACCGTGCCCATGCTCGCCGCCATCCCGACGCAGTACGTGACGATGTCGCACTGGAGGAAATTCATCGTGTCGTAGATCGCCATGCCACCCGTCACGACGCCACCCGGCGAGTTGATGTACAGGTGGATGTCCTTCTTCGAGTCTTCCATCTGGAGGAACAGCATCTGCGCGATCACCAGGTTCGCGACGACGTCGTCGATCGGCGTGCCGATGAAAATGATGCGGTCCTTGAGCAGGCGGGAATAGATGTCCATCGACCGCTCGCCGCGGCCGGTGTTCTCGAGGACGATGGGAACGTAGTAGCTCACGGTGAATGCGGCGCGCCTCAGGCTTTCGGCGTCACCGTCGTGACCTTAGCCTTGGATACCACGAATTCAACCGCCTTGTCGAAAATGATGCTCTGCTGAATGGCGCGGATCTGCGCGTTGTCGCCGGCGATCGACTTCGCCAGTTTGTCCGGCTTCTGGCGCGACCGCATCGCCTCGCGATAGATGAAGTCGTTGAGGTCGTCGTTGGTGACGGTGAGCTTCTCGCGCTCCGCGATCTGCGCCAGAATGAGCTGCAATTTCACCCGACCAGCGGCGGCTTTGCGCGCGCCCTCGAACAACGCCTTCTTGTCCTTCTCGAACTGCTCCGCCGGCACCCCGCGACGCATGTTTTCCTCGATGAACTGCCGCAGCACGGACTGCGTCTCGGAGTCGACCAGCGACTCCGGAACCTCGAACTCGACCGCGGCACCGAGGCGCTCGGTCACCTGACGGCGCTGCGCGGCGCGATTCTCGTACTCCTTCTGCATACGCAGGTTGGTTTTCACCTGCGTGTGGAGCCCGGCGAGGTCGTCGACCTGGTTGGCCTTGAAGAACTCGGCATCGAGCGGAGGGAGGACGCGCTCACGGACTTCCTGCACCTCGATCGCGTAGGTCGCGAGTTTGCCGGCGAGCGCCGGTACCGGGGCGAAATCAGCCGGGAAAGTGATCTTCACCTCGCGCTTCTGGCCCGACTTCAATCCGGCGATCTGCTGACCAAGCCCCGGGATGACGCCCTCGTTCCCGCCCTCGACCTCCTCCCAAGTCTGCGGGACCTTGCCGTACAACTCCTTGTCGGGCGCAAGTTCGGTGATCGGCTTGCCGTCGACCTTGCCCTCGTAGGCAAGCTTCACGTAATCGCCTTTGCGCGACTCACGGTCGGCGGCCTTGAAGTCAGCGCGGTCGGAGCGCAGACCCTCGATGACTTTCTCCACCTCGGCTTCCGTCGCCTCGACCGGACCGACCTCGGTCGGCAGGTCAACGTACGCGGGCAGCGTGAACTCCGGCCGCACATCGACGACGAAGGTCACCGTGGCGGCCTGACCGGGAGCAAAATCGGCGCCGTCCACCTTCACCAGATTGAGCACCTCGACCTTTTCCTTCTCCAACGCGCCGCGGTAGGCATCCGTCGTCAGAGTCTGCTTGAACTCGTCGGCGATCTCCTTGGCGAAGCGCTTCCGCACGATGTCCAACGGAGCCTTGCCGGGACGAAAGCCGGGCAAACGCACGAGACCGGCGATCTGGGTGCACACCTTGCGGTGACCAGCGTCGACTTCGGCCGCATCGAGGGTGACGACGAGGTTCTTGCGGGTGGTGGAGACGGCGGTCAGTTGGACGTTCACGGCGGTGCGGAGGGTGATTTTACGAAGAGAACCGGTGACCGTACGGCGCCCGGAAGGTCGGTCAATGCCGATTCTGGAAGGCAGTCGCGACGCCATCCGCAGTGGCGGCGGCCAGGAATTGTTACGGCCCCATCTGGGCTAGTTGGCTCGCAGATGGACCAATTGCCCGCTCCAGGCAGCATCGACCGATTTCGGGGCGACCGAAGTGTCGGCGGGGAATCGCGCCGCGCGTAAGTCAACACGATGGGCGCCTGGCGGGGCCTCGCAGAGGCACAGGTTTCACCGCGTGGTGAATTGCCGCGCGGACGCCCCCTTCCGGGGGTGGAACGGTCAATCCGAGACATCCGGACCGACCACGAAAGGCACCTTTCCGTGGTCCCTGGACTGGAGCACCCGGGATTCCTAATACCGGCTACCTTTTTCTGGCGCTTGGGTCGCCAGTGGGAGAAGGGGCATGATCGGTCTTAGCAGGCGGGCCCAGCAATGCAGTGAGCATTAGTTTCAGCCCGGAGGCCCAGACTTCGTACCCCTTCAGCGAAAGGTGGAGTTTGTCCACGGTCATACCCTCAAAAAGAATGCCTTCCTTGTCGGCGAGCTTGTCATTCACATCAAGGAATCGGACCGACTTGCCGTCGGCCAATCGGGCGAGATCGGAGTTGATCCGCGCGATACCCGGCAGGACCGCGGGATTGTCGTTCCGTGGGAAAATCGCCGTGAGGATTATTGTCGAGGCGGGAGACATGGCCCGGCAGGCGTCGACGATCGCCTTCACCCCGCGCACGATCTCGGCGACCTTTTCATCGTTTGGAGGAATACGGCCGACGTTATTCGTGCCCGCGAGCACCACCACCACCTTGGGATTGATTCCTGCGAACTCCCCGTTTTGCAGCCGCCAGAGCATATGCTCCGTGGAGTCGCCCCCCCAACCGAAGTTGGCCGCGTTCCAGCCGTGGAAGGATTTTTTCCAATGCTCGAGAAAATCGGGATAATCCGTTGCACCCCAGCGCCGCGTGATCGAGTCGCCGACGAAATAAACATCAATTCGACCCTGCTTCGCTTTGGCGAGTAGCTGCTCGTGGGCCAGCTTGGAGTTCGGATCGGTGCGCGGTACCGGCTTGTCGGCGGCGGCCCGCAGCGTGGTGATCGCCACCGCGGCAACCAGGAGAAATCTCAGGTGGTTCATGCGAGAAGTGGCTGCGGTCGAACCGGGCGTCGGTATTACGCCGGCGCACCGCAAGCCGGCGCGGCAATCGGAACTATCGGGTGGGAGGCGCGTGACCGATGAGCCGGTTCGCCCATGCGATGAAGTGGCTCATGTTGGAGCGGTCCTCGTGGCCGCCGTCGTGCTGGCGCCAGGCGAGGTGGCCTTCCAGCCGCCCAAATGTGGCCGAAGGCATGATTGCCGCGCGGTAGTCGGTTTTGTCACCCACGTCTTTCACGCCGAGCAGGCGGAACGCCTCTCCCGCGGCAACCGTCGCCATGTAGCTCCCCTGCTGGTCGAGCCAATGCGCGTCGCCGCGCTCCGGCACGCCATAGCTGATGAATGTCGGACGTGGTGCGCAAAGCGCGATGAGCTGATGCGCATCGACCGGAATATCACGTGCGGTGAGTCGGCCGGTTTTCCCCTCCTCAGCGCCGTATTTGATGAAATTGCCGGACATCCAGTGGTATTGCCCGCTGCCGGTCAGGTTCTCCACGGCTTCGCCGAAGTCCCGACGGTGGGGCTTGGCTCCGCCCTCACCGGAGGAACCCACGAGCACCATCGCGAAGCGCGGTTCCAGGGCCATCGTGACGAGCGCAGCCTTGCCGAAACGGGAAACCCCCTCGATTCCGACGCGCTTCGCATCCACGGCGGGGTCGGTTTCGAGAAAATCGAGGCCGCGCGCTGCACCCCAGGCCCAGGCGCGAAGAGCCCCCCATTGCTCAGGCGTGCGGGGCTTACCCTGGTTCGAAAGCCCGATAATTCCCTTGGTCAATCCCGCTCCATTATCGGCCTGGATGCTCGCGGTACTGATCGAGACGTAGCCCCAGCCGGCGGCGATCAATTGCTCGGTCGAGCTCGGACCAACGGGTACGGGGGGAGGCGTT